>MGML01000056.1:2919-5609 GCA_001796415.1 Chloroflexi bacterium RBG_13_46_14 | reverse complement strand
TGCTATGCAACGAAACAAATCCATTTATGCCTTAGCGGACGCAGCTCTGGTGGTAAGCTCGGATTATAAGAAAGGTGGTACATGGTCAGGAGCGATCGAGCAGCTCGAAAAGTATCGGTTCATTCCAGTGTACGTTCGTTCTAATGGCGAATCTGAAAAAAGTTTAATAGCTCTGTTGGGAAAAGGTGCCTTTTCCTGGCCTGAACCGACAGATATAAATAGCTTTGTTGAAACAATGAACAAAAGTCATGAAAAATCTGTGAGTTCAATCGAACAGGGTAAGTTAGATCTATAATGTCTGATGAATATCTTACAACCGATATCTAAGTGAATCAAACAGAACAAGCGTCATCCTATCGTTAAAAGCCTAAAATCTAATAGCCACAAAATCCTACTCTTACGCCTTCTTCGCTTCATCGGAACGTATTATCATATCCTTAACCTTGATATCCGGATGCCGATAGTAATAGCCTTCTGAAGCTATACCGTTCCGAATGGCTTTCTGAGGGCAGAAATTATAACAGGCAATACAGTTCTCGCACCGGTGCTGCCAAACAGGCCTGTCTTTGACAATGACGATATTACTTACCGGACATACCTTCGCACAGACTCCGCAGCCGGTACACTTATCGGTAACAGAAAAACTGGTATCGTTCAGGTGGATCAGTTCTTCTATACTCAGATCCGGCGATGCGCCGGACAGTTTTATAAATGACTGCTTATACTTCGGCCTGACGTAGGCCTGGATTGCTTTGAATATTATGTCAAATACTATATTAGTAAAGAAATTACCAGTTTTTCCGGCTTTGGTGTTGCTGATAACAGTATTCAGCCTCTTCTGTCGCCAGTTCCGGTAAAGTGGTTCGTGCTTCTCCCAGAATTTATAAAAGGCATTCTGGGGCATATGGATGCCGTAGGTAGCTGATAACTTCCCTCCTCTTGACCGGATGATCTTTCTCAGGCTTCTTAGAGAATCTCCAGCCGAACCGCCGAACGTGCAGACAGCGAAGATATACTTCCCTTCTAGATTATTCAGCCTTTCGACAAATTCTCCTACGATAACCGGCAGTTCACCGTAATACACCGGATAAACGATACCCATAACTTCCGAATCCACAGACACGACAGAAGCATCTACCAGTGAAGCAATCGGAATAAGCGAAGCCCCGAGTCCTTTCACTATATCTTTAGCAACGAAAAGTGTATTACCCGTGCCAGAGAAGTAATATATCACCTGGTTCATCTCACCTACCCGCCTGTCAGGTTCTGAACACCAATCACGATCTGGTATATCCCGAATCCTGCCAGAGCAATTGACGATACTCCAACGAGTATCCGGATTACCACGGGCCCCAGCCGCCTGATGATCCCGAAGATAAGAATGATAGCTGCCGTGGTTAAAACCAGCGTGCCGTAAAATCCAGCCAGCAGGAATACACCGTGAGAGGGATTGTCCTTCCAGGCATCGATAAGCATCGGCCCCATGACCAGGCTCCATGTCAGATACGGATTTGGATTCAGGAGATTGATCGTTACCGCCTTGAACAAGCTCTGTACTCGCGACTGTGTCTGGAGTGACTGTTTCCGGTTGTATTCTTTAAATGTCCTGAAAGCACCCCATGCGAGATAAAGCAGAAATACTCCTCCTGCAAGGTGCAGGATATCTCTTGCCAGGTCCGGGACATTGGACAGAATCAATAGCACAAGGCTGACTATTGGAATATCGCTGATAAGATAGGTACAGGCCAGGGGTAACGCGTGCCGCCAACCGCCGGTCAGGGTACGCGAAATGATAAATATCTGGGTCGGCCCCGGCTGCACTGCCGCCGCGAAACCAATAGTAATACCTAGAAACAGAAATCCCGCCAGCTAACTTCTCCCTGATGATTAGTGTCTCAGCATAACCTGACGGGACACCTCGTTTCAATGTGATGAAAAATCGCAGATTATACTCTGGTAATCAGTTTCGAATGGATCCGGTCGTACAGTTCCGTGTTAAAAGAAGCGGTTCATCCGTAAGCAGGAAATAGATCGAGAATAAGAAATCCAGTATTAGTATTACATCTGAATACCAGACGTTATGCTTAAAGGTTTTTTGTATCGAGTCCGCTAAGGTCGCAGGTCCCAGCAGCAGTTCTTTGCTTTGAGTCCGCTTCCGCAGGGGCATGGATCGTTTCGACCGATTCCTTTCCAACGCTTCCGTGCTTCGTCTCGTAATTCGGCCATAATTACTTCCGGGTTTTTCCTTGCTTTTCTTTGCCGGATAACCTGTTTCAGAGGTTTTTCAGCGTAACTGTAAAACCGGCGTAGTCCGCCGCACAGATAATTTAGCCCCGGTTCACCGTCTTCCGATACAGCGAACCTGTCCTTGGGACACCCACCGTTGCATACTTCGAGCCATGAACACAAGCGGCACTGCTGTGGCAGAAGCGTTTTCTTGTTGTCACCAAATTGTCTTTGTTTCTCTGAATCTACCAGTTCGCTTAATAGGGAAATTGCTAGATTGCCTATATAATGTTCCCTGTTCACGAAGTGATCGCACGAGTATATACCGCCGTCATGCTCAACAATCAGCACTCTTCCACAGGTAGGAGCCATCCAGCATATGCCTGGACTTCCTCCCGACCATACCAGCGACATTTCGGCGAACAACTGCACGTTCAATCGGTCAAGATCGTGATGTATCCATT
>MGML01000056.1:0-2507 GCA_001796415.1 Chloroflexi bacterium RBG_13_46_14 | reverse complement strand
TAGTACCAGAATCCGTGACCGGCGCCGTCATAACGGTGAAAACTGTAATCCTTGCCGTATTTCTTCAGTTCCTCTTCAAGCCGGTCTACCTGTTCAGGTGTCGGGCTGTGGTCATCGTTTCCGAAAATCCCCAGGAGAGGACAACTAAGTTTTTCCGTGTAGTCGATAGGTGCGACAGGTTGACGCGGCGTTAGTTCTTCCTTTGAAGCGAATATCCGGCCGCCCCAGCAGTTAACCGCGGCATCGACTCCGCTGTTCTGGCAGGCCACCAGGAAGGTATGACGGCCTCCGGAGCAGGTGCCGATCACTCCCACCTTGTTATTGGAGTAAGGTTGACTCTTAAGGTACTTTATCGCGTTTTCGCAGTCGCCAACCACACTTTCATCGGGAACGCCGCCTTCGCTCCGGACCATTGCGGACACTTCCTCGGGCGTTCCATGGCCGAACCGGCAATAAATATCGGGACAGATAGCCGTATAACCGTGCTGGGAAAACCGGCGGGTCGCTTCCCGGTAAAACTCGTCCCAGCCAGGCATGTGAGGTATGAGAACTACTCCCGGGAAAGGTCCTTCGCCAAGAGGGCGTGAATAATAGGCATGTATGGAATCTCCGTTATACCCATCAAATGAGATCGTTTCAGCCAGCATTCCCTGGTATTCATCGGTCTGAAACTGGTTCCACATAGATTATCACCTCCTCGATCGATTATTTCGAGATTCTTTTCAGTTGAGCCGATTTTATACCTATATGGTTAGCTGCGCAAGTTTTCTCTCTCAAATAATAGTAAGCTGTCTTTAGAACGAGCTTCTTTCAGATGAAGATAACAAGCTTGTTATGTTAAATGGATAATTGTTGAACGGATTTATCATGAAGGAAATGAAAGGAAGTCGAAATATGAAAAACCGATTACTTAATCACCTTAAAAAGTGCCGATTTATATCTGCTGATCGCGTTGAAACGGGAAGGGCAGGCTTCCAGACAGGTTCCGCATCTGATACATTTATCCTGATCTATGGTATACGGTGTTTTTTTCTCTCCAGAGATGGCTTCTACCGGGCATTGTCTGGCACAGATACCGCAAGATTGACACTTCTCAGGGTTGATCTGATAAGTATCCATCTCTCCAAACAGCCGGTCGATCTCGTCCTTTGAGAAAAGAGAATCGTATTCTTCCGATGATACAAGACGCCTTCCAAGTTTTCCGTTCTTCATTATCTTTATATAAGGCACCAGCTTGATAATTTTCTCGAGTCTTGGCTTCAATTCATCCAGGGCTGTCTCGTCACCGGTGCCAAGCGGCCCCGCTTTCCTCACCTGTTTACCGAATTCATTCATAATCTCAGCAAAGAGAATTCCGTCGCCTGAAGTCATAAACTCGATTCTCAGCCTGTCAGAATTTACGCCGATATATTCCAGTATTTTTTTACAGAGCAGTACCATATTCAAGGCGTCGTAATTGCCCTGGGTGGTATAATTGCATTCGTTCAGGCGGCAACCACCGATAAATACTCCGTCGGCGCCGTTAAGAAAAGCCCTGAGCACCATCTCGAGGTCTACTCTACCGGTGCACATCACGCGTATCAGCCTGGTCTCGGTTGTATATTGCAGTCTGGAAACTCCAGCAAGGTCGGCGGCGCCGTACCCTCACCAGTGGCAGACAAAACCGAGTATCGACGGCGTGAAGTCCGTTACGCTGCTCATTCTTTTTTCCAGTTTATCAGTCACGTTTTTATCACCATTTCATCGGCAAATGCTGTTTCAATCTGGCTCATTATTTCTTCGTTCGTATAGTGCTTGAGCGATATCGCTCCGGTAGGACATTTCGCATTACAAAGACCGTCTCCCTTGCAGAGTACCTGGTTAACCGAAGCTTTCAGTCCCTGCTTGGTTTCCCGCATTTCGATAGCGTCATAGCTACAGGCCGTACTGCAGGCTCCGCACCCGATACACTTTGATTCCTCAACCTCGCAGACAGAGCCGGAAGCGGTTACCATATCTTTCGACAGGAGTGTTAGAACACGTCCGGCGGCGCCATATGCCTGGCTGAGTGTTTCCGTAATGTGCTTGGGATATTGTGCCATTCCGCAAAGATATATTCCGTCGGTGGAGAACTCCACCGGCTTCAACTTTACATGGGCTTCCTTGAAAAATCCGTCCGGATTAAGAGTCAGCCTGAACATCTCCGCCAGTTCTTCCGTTCCGGCAGAAGGAACAACAGCCGCCGCCAAAGCGAGGTAATCGGTATCTATGGCGATCATCTTATTGAGAACCGGGTCAGGCACCATTATTCTCAGGATATTACTACTGTTCTCACTGATACACTCAACCCGCGGAGGATTTTCCGGCTCGTAACGAATAAACCTGATCTCTTTGTTCGCCGCTTCCCGGTAATAGTCTTCCTTCAACCCATATGTCCGCATATCACGGTATAAGATATTAATATCGATGTCAGGATTGATTTCCTTCAGTCGCAAGGCGTTCTTTATCGACTCGCTGCAGCATACCCG
>MGML01000055.1:6025-6913 GCA_001796415.1 Chloroflexi bacterium RBG_13_46_14 | reverse complement strand
CTGGATAATGATGGAAAACTGGTGCCGGAAATTGATCCGATACTTGAGATAGTAAAGAAACATGATATGGTCCTGGCCAGCGGCCATATGTCTCCGGAGGAGATATTCGCCCTGGTAGAGGCTGCAGGGAAGAAGAATATAGACAAGATAGTAATCACTCACCCTTCAGACGGTGAATTTATGGAAAAAACTCTGTCTATAGACGAACTCCACCGTTTAGCCGCGTTGGGTGTATTTGTCGAGCAGACCATAGTGACTCTCCTTCCGACTGAGTTCTGTCATGATCCACGAGAAAGGGTTGAAACGATAAAAGCAATCGGCGTCGAACATTGCATCATGAGCACGGACCTCGGCCAGTACTGGAATCCACCGCCTGCGGAAGGTATGAGATTTTTCATGGCTATCCTGTTACGGAACGGCCTGAATGAAAAAGATATCGAGGTTATGGCCAAAGAAAATCCTTCAAAGCTGTTAGGCCTTGAGTAGAGAACCGCTTGATAAGATAAAACGGTATTGCAGGTAGAAGCCACTAAGGGTACGTATTAGCGGAAACCTTAAACAGACACAAACAATACAGCACCGGCAAAAAGGAGGGGAACTTATGGAGTCAATGTATGATGACATCGTGCGTTTTATGAACGAGTACTTCACGGCCTACAGCGAATACGGTCAGATTACGGAAACCCATCGTATTATGGATAAGTTTTATGCTCCGGAACTTTCATTCGATGATATGGTGACCAGTCGAGAACAGTGGTACGAGAGTTGTCTTAACCACCCTGATATCCAGGATAAATTAACCATCGAACACATTTTCATCGATGAGAAGCAAAACGAAGTGGGTGTATTGCTTAAGACGCAGGCCATTAAAAGATCAACAGGAGAAGT
>MGML01000055.1:1742-5946 GCA_001796415.1 Chloroflexi bacterium RBG_13_46_14 | reverse complement strand
GTATTCCTTGAAACCAACCCTGAAAAAGTTACCAGACTGACTCAACTGTACAGAATAGGCGTCTGATACTCTTAATGAGTAATAGCAATTAATGTAATACTAGCGACCGCAGGGCGACTCAGCGATACAACAAGATTCAGTATGACGAGAAACACCTCTGCTTTTGGTCTGGAAATGACGACCTGTGTATGTAAAAAATCAGAAAGGAGAAAGCTTGACATGGCGAGAAAAATAATATCTGTGTTAAACCCGCGAGGTATTGCTCCTCCAATACACATGGTGCCTATGACGTCCAGGCTCAATACTCTGGAGGGCAAAACGATATACATCGTAGACATGAATTTCCCGCGAACTCACCAGTTTTGGGAGGAAATGCAAAAGCTGCTCTCCGGCAGATATCCCGGGACGACCTGGGAACTCAGGGTAAAAACAGGCACTTACTTCAATAACGACCCGGATTTATGGGCTGAAATTAAAGAAAAAGGTGACGGTGTGATAATAGGTATCGGACAGCTTGATACCTGTACGCCGTCTGTCATCATTTTCTGTTCGATACTGGAACAAATGGGGCTGCCCACGGCGCCCGTTGTCACTCAAGCGTTTCCGGGTCTTACAAGGAGTTTTGCGTATAAGAAGGGAATGCCTGGACTAAGGTTCACTTTTGTTCCTCATCCTTTCGCAAACAGGTCGCTCGAAGTGCACCGGAATTACCTTGAGGGTAACGATCCTATAAACGGCAGACCTGTTATTACGGGAATTATCGAGGCATTGACCAGACCGACAACCGAAGAGGAAAAGAAGACAGGGGTGATTGAAAGGCCAGGGCCGAGGCTGCTGGACCCTGATACTCCCGAGAACCTGGAACGGCTATTTCTAGAGAATGGATGGACCGATTATCTGCCGATAATTCTTCCCACCGAAGAAAGAGTAGCTGAGATGCTCAAGGGAACGAGCCACAAGCCTGATGAAATAATCGGCAGGATGCAGCCTATTCCTCCCAACGAGGCCTGGGAGCAATCCCTGGGGCAGGCCGGCAGAGGTGCGAGAACTGGAGCTCCAGGTTTAACAAGACCGTTACCCGTAGCCATGCAGCCTTCTCCTCCTCACGAGGCCTGGGAGTACACCGTAGAGCATGTCGCTGTCAATGCAGTAATGGCGGGAGCTAAACCCGAGCATCTCCCGGTTATACTGGCAATAGCATCGACGGGGGTAACCTCCTTTTTCAGTTCCGCAACTTCCATGTGCAGGATGGTCGTCGCTAACGGGCCGATACGCAAAGAGATAAACATGAATAGTGGTCTCAGTGCGCTGGGTCCCTTTAACCAGGCCAATGCTGTGATAGGAAGGGCATGGGGGTTTATATCCAGGAACCTTGGAGGAGCGATACTGGGTGAAACTTATCTGGGTGATATAGGAAATAATACGAATTACAATAATTTGTGTTGCGGGGAGAATGAAGAAGCACTGCCCCAAGGATGGAGCCCCCTGCATGTACAAAAAGGCTTTAGAGTGGAAGAAAGCGTTGTCAGTATTATAGGTGGGTGGAGTCTGCTCAACTATGCTGCTTATAAGCCACATCCGCATCACGAAATAATGAAGGAGCAGCTGACAAGTTTTGAAACCAGTGGAGCCGGCACGCATCACACTCTCGGATTAAACCCCGGAACTCAAGCTACCTTCATATTAAGCCCGATAGCGGCAAGAGATCTTAAGAATGAAGGCTTCGACAGTAAGGAGCAGTTAAGCAAGTGGATCAAGGAAAATGCCTTTATGTCTGCCTGGACCTATTGGGCTGCCATGCCTGATGACCTGGAATCCGCCAGAGCAGGCGTTGAGCCGTTTGCATCATGGTTAAAACTCCCGCCGGAAGGGAAAACAAAACACCCGCTTATTCCGAGTAATGCCACGGTGGAGATGCTGGTAGTAGGCGGGGGAACCGACGCATTCTGGATGGCCGGAGATTTCAGTTGCATGGCGGCGGCATCGGTTGATAAGTGGAGGTAAAAGTGAGTCGAATTTCCTCTCCGTATATGGAGATTAAAATAACGAACCGGGATGGATTTATCGGGTTATTCTCAGATACAGAGTATGAGATAAGGAGGTGACAATAAGCAATACTTACTTCCTGATGAATAATAAAGAATTATATTTTTATGAAAGGGGAATAATATGGCATTAGAGTTCACAAAAACAGAGGCGAAACAGTGGGCTAAGAAAAACTTGAAGGGACTGGAGGGTGTCATTCACGCGTCTTTTACACCTGACCTGTCCGGACTGGACGAGGAAGGCATCAGGTGGGACGTTCAATATCTAATAGCCAACCAGTTGAGCGGCATTCTCTGTGCTGTTGAGGCCAGCGCAATGACCTTTGAAGAACGCAAGAAATTTGTGGAGATAGTATGTGACGAAGCAAAGGGCAAGATACATGTGTCGACAACCGTCTTGCAGAACACTGTCGAAGAAGATATGGAAATGATGAAGCATTTCGAGAAGGTAGGCGGCACCTTTATTTTACTCGGTCATCCTGTCCAGTTTTATCCCAGGACTCCGGATGAAATATACCGTGAGTACAAGATGATGTGTGACGTTACCAATCTGCCCGTAAATTTCTATGCTGGCAGACTCCATGTCAGGAATATGCATCCGAGTTATTTCCCGCTGGATACCCTTCAACAGATTGCCGATATACCGAATGTAGTGGGAATGAAGCTTTGCGGAGGCGGTCCCATAGGTTTTATGGTAGAGGCTTTCCGACTTATCGGCGACAGGGTTCTGGTAAACGATCCCATGCAGACCAACTGGCCCATAACAATCCTTCAATACGGTCAGCAGTGGGCAGGAGCCGGCCCTTATGACGCCTCTCAGACCCCTGATAACCCCCGCATGGTGAGGTTGTTCAACACGTTCGTAGAGGGCAAAGTCCAGGAAGCGATGGACTTGTACTGGGATTTCCTGAAAGGTGTTCCGGGTGGAGGCGGAGGTTCATTGGGAGGAGGAGCGGATTCCTACTTTAATACGGGGATAGTCAGCGCTCTACCTGATAAATATGCCCAATGGTGTCTCGGTGCTAATGGCGGCATGGTGAGACAGCCGATGGGCCAGAGACTGCATGACTATCAAAAAGATGGGATCAGGGCTCGCCTGAGAGGGCTCGGAGTGCCCCTTCGCGACAATGAGGAGGAGTTTTTCGTCGGCAGGGTTAACTATTCCAAAGGGGCAAGAATGAAAAAGTACTAGTCACTGTATAGAACAAGGACGGTGATAAATGCTTGTATTTACGTATGATGACGCATATCGAAGTATGTTTTTAGAAGGAGGATAAAATTTGGAGTTCACAAAATCAGAGGCAAAAGAATGGGCCAGGAAGAACTACAAGGGGCTGGATGGCACTATCCCTCCATCTTTTTCTCCGGACCTCTCAGAACTGGATGAGGAAGGCATCAGATGGGACGTCCAGCATAACATAAAAAAGGGAATGTTCAGCGTCCTTTGTGAAACATCGATGGCCCCAATGAGTTTCGAGGAACGGAAAAGGTTCATGGAGATCGTCTGTGACGAAGCCAAAGGCAAGATACTGGTGTCGGTGACCACAGGGATTGATGATGTTGAGCAGGATATAGAGCTGCTCAAGCATTTCGAAAAGGTAGGCGGTACTCATACCCTTTTTGGTTATCCCGGTAACTTCTACGCCAGATCAGAGGAGGATATCTACCAGATAACAAAGAAGATATGTGATTCCGTTAACCTGTGTATAGACTTCTGGCCCAAGCCCATCTTTGACTTCGGGAGGTTTCACCTGAGCGCATTCAACCCCGAGCTTGTGGCCCGGATAGCTGAGATACCGAACGTAGTGGGAGCGAAAATATACATAGCCGATGGCTTTGGTAAGATGGCTCAGGTTCATCACCTTGTGGGAGATCTGATATTACAGCAATCGGGTGAACCGGAAGAATGGCCTATAACCATTCCTAAATACCACCAGCAGTGGGCAGGTCCCGGCAAGTACGTCATCTACGACGACGAGAATTCCGACAATCCCCGCATACTCCAGATGTTTAACCTGTTCGTGCAGGGTGAGTTCGATAAGGCAATGAAACTATATTGGGAACTTGCCCCGATTCATATGACTGCTATGAAGATAGCTCTGTATCAGGGTGGTGGTTTTGTGGGGATTAAATACATGGACTGGTTGGCCGGTGGCAAT
>MGML01000055.1:0-1694 GCA_001796415.1 Chloroflexi bacterium RBG_13_46_14 | reverse complement strand
TCCGGTTACTAAAACGTGAATTTGAAAATAATCCTCAGTTGCTGTAAGGAGAGTCATAACTATTCCGCTGCGGTGGCATTTATGGTAGATAAGATGGTTCCGGATATAAAAGTGTTCGGAAGTATCTGCCTCGATTATGAAATCGGCGGTCTCAACATTCATGCCCTGGAGAACTCGATACAGCTTGGCGCGAAGGTAGTATGGATGCCTACTTTCTCTTCAGCCAACTCCATTAACATGATGAGAGCGCAGGGGCTTCCATTAAAAGGTGAAGGGTTCTCCATCCTCGATAAGGCAGGGAAACTGGTGGCGGAAATGGAGACTATCCTGTCATTAATACAAAAGAATAACATGGTGCTGGCTACCGGCCATATCTCACCGCAGGAAATCTTTGTTTTGGTAAAAGAAGCGCAGAGAATCGGGATAAAGAAAATAGTCATCACCCATCCCACAGATAAGGAATTTATGGAAAAAGTGCTGACCATTGAAGAGCTGCAACAACTGGCGCAAGCAGGAGCGTTCATCGAATTTACTATCATAGGAATACTGCCTAATGAGTTCGGACATGATCCGGCGCAGTTAGCGCAGGTGATTAAGACTATCGGTCCGGAACACTGTATCGTCAGCACTGATCTGGGGCAACCTCAGAATCCGCTTCCGGTTGAAGGAATGAGATTGTTCATCGCTACCTTACTCCACCACGGGATTACGCCTGAAGAGATAGAATTAATGGTTAAAGTTAATCCCGCCGGGTTGCTGGATCTAAGCTAAATGTTGATCTGAGTCGAAGAATGTAACCTGGTTATAATTTATTCAGAACAGGAGTTTGTATTGTGAAAACAGAAAAGCAGTGGTCGGAGATGACCTGGCAGGAAAAACGCGAGGAGCGTTTTAAAAAATGGATTACCACCGATGGTATTAATTTCAACAGCCCGGAAGCGAAGAGGAAATATCAGGAACGCGTCACACGCATGATTAAGGCCATTAAGATGGAAATTCCCGATCGTGTTCCTGTTCACCTCACCAGCGGTGCTATCATCGCTTATAACGCCGGGTTCACTCTGAAGGACGTAATTTACGACTACTACAGGATTATGCCCGCCTGGACTAAATGGCTCCGGGATTATGATCAGGATACCAACGACATCCCCGGGTTTTTCCCCGCCCGGGTATATGAGATTCTCGATTACAGGACACTTAAATGGCCCGGCCATGGCCTGCCGGATAACGCCAGTCTCCAGAATTTCGTGGAAAAAGAGTACATGCAGGCGGATGAGTACGACCTCTTAATGAACGATCCCTTCGATTTCGGTGTGCGGTACTTTACTCCCCGTACCTGGGGCGTCTTCGAACCTCTGGCAAATCTTCCGCCGCTGTCATCTTACCAGGGGCTTCCTCAGCGACTTATGGCGATGTGCCAGGACCCGGCTTTTCAGAGGCTTTTTAAGGCTATCTGGGAAGCCAGCCAGGAAAACGCTAAATATCAGAAGGTGATCAGAGAGTGCGCTCAGGTGTCGCTGGAATCGGGCTTTCCGCCTTTCATGGGTGGCGGTTCACAGGCACCATACGATACGGTAGCCGATTCGCTGAGGGGTACACGCGGCATCACGATGGACATATATCGTCAGCCTGAAAAACTGCTGGAAGCTTTAGAAATTATCACTGATCGCTCCATCCAATCGGCCGTAAGCATG
>MGML01000054.1:8732-9478 GCA_001796415.1 Chloroflexi bacterium RBG_13_46_14 | reverse complement strand
CCAGAGTTTATTTCTGTCGGCTTTATCGCGAAACACTGTGGCGTCAGTAATACCACTGTCTTGCGGTGGATTAACACCAGACAGTTGCCAGCATTCAAGCTTCCCGGCGGTCATTTTCGCATCGAGAGGACCGATTTTTCCAGATTCCTGGACAAGAATGATATACCCACCTCACACCTCAAAATAAAGCTGTAAAAATCACCATTAAGTATTCGGATAACAGCTATCAAGACAATAACCAAGAAAGGAAACAGTTCGATGGAACAAATAACAGAATTCGTAATTTGAAATATATCAGGAGGTGCGATATGCGAAGAAATAAACCAAAAAAAACTTCAGGAGGTAATATGATGCGTAAGTTCCTTAAGAGAATCAACCGTAACAGTAAAGGCTTCACCCTGGTAGAACTGCTTATCGTCGTCGCCATACTGGGCGTCCTGGCAGCTGTCGTCCTACCGAACGTTACCGGTCTTGCCGGCGAGGGACAAGTGGAAGCGGCGAAGGCCGAACTGACCACAGTACAGACGGCCATGGATACGATGATGGCAAAAACCCATATAACCTCGGTTACCGCTACGACGGCCACCAGCGATATGTCGGCTTTCCCTACAGGGCATCCATTGTATCCCGATTACCTGAGGACCGCCACAACCAAGGGCACCTATTCCTGCAGCACCACCGGTCTGGTTACCCAGGCAACTACCGGCTATTAGCCGCCGCAGCAATAAGTTAGCGAAGAACATAAG
>MGML01000054.1:6759-8720 GCA_001796415.1 Chloroflexi bacterium RBG_13_46_14 | reverse complement strand
TCCGTATGTAATGGACCATTCAAAGATAAACGCGTTTTTAACGTGCAGGCGCCAGGAGAGGACTTATGACTACCGGGTCACCCCGCATACAACGATGGAAGGATAGTATCCTCCGGGTTGCCGTAGATATATCGCGGCGGATAACCGAGCCATCGGAGAGGGTGGAGCCGAAGCAGCGCCGGCGTATCCGGCTGCTTTCGGCGTTTTTGATACTGATGAGCTTGAATACTCTGGTGGGTTCGGTAGTCCTGAAAAATATCGGCGGCAATACATGGATAGTCCTGCTCGCGACCTCCGCATCACTTCTCCTCGGTTATTGCACCACCCGCACCAGGTACTACCGGGCGGCGTTGATACTGGCGATAACCATACCGGCCGTCCCGCCGCTGGCCATTGCTAATTTTAAGCTACCTGAAATTGACCTGACGGCGGAACTGATGTGGCTGGCCATGCCCCTGATGGTCTCCGCCTTGATGCTGACGGTGCGGCAAACAATAATACTGGCCTTTTCTTATATTACCTTTATCATCGTATTTAATTTATCCGGCCTAATGGGGTTCGAGGTCCTGGTTCCCGTAATGGGGTTTATCTCGATTATCACCTTTTTCGTGATAGCCATCACCGTTATCCTGAAAAGAGACCGGTCTGAGATAGAGAACCAGCTAACCGAGCGCCAAGAGTTTGAGAAGACGCTGCGGGAATCAGAGGAAAAGTACCGGAATCTTTTTGTATATGCCAAAGACGCTATTGTTATCGCCGATGCGCAGACGGGAATATTAATCGATGTTAACCCGGCCGGATGCCGGTTAGTGGGTCTGCCAAAAGAAAAAATCGTGGGTAAGCACCAATCAGTGCTTCATCCCCCGGAATTTACCGAGAGGTATAAACAGGTCTTCCGCGGGCACGTAGAAAAAGGGATTGTCTTAACCGATGATATACTAATACAGCGTGCTGACGGCTCCCAGGTCCAGTGCGATATCTCGACAAGCGTTTTCAAATTGGGAGATAAACAGATAATACAGGGGGTCTTCCGCGATATCTCCGAGCGTAAGCAGATGGAGAAGGCGATACGAGAATCAGAGGAGAAATTTTCTAAAGCTTTTCACGCCAGCCCTGAAGCCATATCCATATCTAGATTGAGTGACGGCGCATTTCTTGAAGTTAACGATAGCTATACGCGCATCACCGGCTATACGCGGGAAGAGGTGATCGGGCATAATGCCGATGAATTTGATATGTGGGCAAATGCCGAACAACGGGAAATTGTACTTCTGAAAACACGGGACCATGTGAAAATGCGCAATCAAGAATTACAGACCCGTTCCAAGTCAGGCGAAATCCATACACAGCTAATATCAAGCGAGTATGTCAACATCGGTGAGGAACTCTGCGTTCTTATCGTAAGCAACGATATCACCGAGCATAAGAAAATGGAGGAATCTCTGGCTATTGAAGCGACACGTCGGCGTATCCTCATCGAGCAGTCAAGCGACGGCATTGTTATCCTCGACCAGAACGGTGCGGTATATGAAGCCAACCGCCGGTTTTCCGAGATGCTGGGATACTCCCCGGAAGAAGTTCTCAAACTCCACGTGTGGGACTGGGACACCCAGTGGACGCCGGAGCAACTGTTGGGATTGATAAAAACAGTTGATGAAGCCGGTGACCACTTAAAGACATACCACCGACGTAAGGATGGTACTACTTTTGATGTCGAAATTAGTACCAATGGAACGATATTCTCGGGACAAAAGCTTGTTTTCTGCGTCTGCCGGGATATTTCCGAACGCAACCGCATGGAGAAAGCTCTGCGGGAATCGGAGGAGAAATTCTCTATAGCTTTCCACTCCAGCCCCGTTACTATTGCTATCACCACGCTGAAGGACAGTAAATACGTTGAAGTGAACGATAGTTACATCCACACTACCGGCTACACCTCTGAAGAGTTGATCGGCCGAAGT
>MGML01000054.1:2776-6671 GCA_001796415.1 Chloroflexi bacterium RBG_13_46_14 | reverse complement strand
AATTTGACTTCCGTATGAAGTCCGGTGAAATACGTACCTGGTTATTTTCAGCCGAGAAAATTGATGTTGCGGGTGAACTATGTCTAATTGGCGTATCAGTCGACATCACCGAGAGAAAGCAGGCAGAGGCAGCTTTAAGAGAATCGGAGGAGAAATTCTCCGTAGCTTTCCGCTCCAGCCCAGAAATGATTGCCATCGCCAATATACAGACCGGTAAATATATTGAAGTAAATGATAGTTTCTTAAATGTCACAGGGTATCACCGAGAAGAAATAATCGGTCATCATGTAAATGACTTAATCATGTTTGTAGATCCTGAAGACTCAGAGAAAATGGCTCAGGTCATGAAGGAACAGGGCAAACTAAGAAATCAAGAGTACAGTTTCCGGATGAAAACCGGTGAAATACGCCGCTGGCTCTGCTCAGCGGAGATGATTACCATCGGCGGCGATCCGTGCATCATCTCCGTAGCTATAGATATTACCGAGCGTAAGCAAGCCGAAGAGGCACTCAGGGAAAGAGAGAAAAGATTCAGCGACATCGCCGGGAACGCCATGGAATGGATTTGGGAGGTCGACACTAATGGGAAATACACTTACTCGAACCCGGTTGTAGAGAAGATTCTGGGGTACAATCACGAAGAAATCCTGGAAAAACACTTTTATGACTTCTTCCTTCCCGAAGAGAGGGAGGGACTGAAGAAAGCGTCATTTACAGCTTTCGCCCAGAAACAGCCGATTAAGGAATTCATAAACCGGAACAGGTGCAAGAACGGCAAAACAGTCGAGCTTCTAACAAGCGGTGTTCCTGTAATTGACGAAGAAGGAAACTTACATGGATATAGAGGAGTAGATACCGACATCACCGAACACAGGCGAGCAGAGCAGGCATTGATAGAATCAGAGGAAAAGTTCTCCGTTGCCTTCCGCTCCTCCCCGGAAATGATAGCTATAGCAAATTTAACAACCGGGAAATATATTGAAGTAAATGATAGTTTCTTGAATGTCACAGGGTATAATCGCGAAGAAATAATAGGCCACCATACCAATGATGTAATGATGTTTGTAAACCCTGAAGAATCAGAGGAAATGATTCAGTTCATGAATGAACAGGGTAAATTAAGAAATCAAGAGTATAGTTTCCGTATGAAATCCGGTGAGATACGCCGCTGGCTATGCTCAGCGGAGATAATTACCATCAGCGGCGACCCATGTATCATTTCTAGTGCTATAGATATCACCGAGCGTAAGAAAATGGAAGAGGCGCTACAGGAGTCAGAGGAAAAGTTCTCCGTTGCCTTCCGCTCCTCCCCGGAAATGATCCTCATTACTGACGTAGAAAATAACAAGTATCTTGAAATTAATGACAGTTATATCAATGTCATAGGTTATAGTCGTGAAGAAATGATGAGTCATAATGTTGATGATTTTCAAAATCTTTGGGTAAAGTCGGAAGAGCTTCACAAGATGACAACCCTCCTGCAAACACAGGGAAAAGTAAGAAACGAGGAATTCAGTTTCCGTATGAAATCCGGTGAGATACGCCGCTGGCTATGCTCAGCGGAGATAATTACCATCAGCGGCGACCCATGTATCATTTCTAGTGCTATAGATATCACCGAGCGTAAGAAAATGGAAGAGGCGCTACAGGAGTCAGAGGAAAAGTTCTCCGTTGCCTTCCGCTCCTCCCCGGAAATGATCCTCATTACTGACGTAGAAAATAACAAGTATCTTGAAATTAATGACAGTTATATCAATGTCATAGGTTATAGTCGTGAAGAAATGATGAGTCATAATGTTGATGATTTTCAAAATCTTTGGGTAAAGTCGGAAGAGCTTCACAAGATGACAACCCTCCTGCAAACACAGGGAAAAGTAAGAAACGAGGAATTCAGTTTCCGCACAAAATCCGGTGAGATACGCCAGTGGCTGTGTTCGGCGGATATTGTCACCATCGGAGGCAAGCAGTGCATGTTAGCCGCAGCTACCGATATCACCGAACGGAAACGCATGGAAAATGCTTTAAAAGAGTCTGAGGAAAAGTTTTCCAAGGCATTTCATGCCAGTCCCAATACTATGGCTATCATATCACTAAAAGACCGTAGAGTTCTTGAAATCAATGAAAATTATACCCTTTCCACGGGATATACCCGTGAAGAAGTAATCGGTCAAAACGCCGCTGACTTCGACACCTGGGTGGATGATAATGAGCATCAAAGAATATTGAAGATACTTGAGAAAGAGGGCCGGGTCCACGGTGAAGAAGCGTATTTCCGTAAGAAATCTGGCGAGATACACATCGGACTTCTCTCAATTGAATTTGTTAATATCAACGGCGAACCATGTATGCTGACCGAATCTACCGATATTACCAAGTTGAAACAAACGGAAGAAAAACTGAAGCAGGTCCTGGCCGATCTGGAGCAATCCAGCGCCAAAGTCACAGCCACGAACAAAGAGCTGGAAACTTTCAGCTATTCCGTCTCGCATGACCTGCGGTCACCGCTGAGGAGTATTGATGGTTTCAGCCAGGCGCTACTGGAAGACTACCAAGGAAAAATAGATGAGACGGGCCAAGATTACCTGAGGCGTCTCCGAGGTGCCAGCCAGAAAATGGGAGAGCTTATCGATGGAATATTAAAACTCTCCCGACTGACCAGAAGCGAGATGCACAATGAACCGATAGACTTAAGCGCTCTGGCGGAGGAGATTGCATCAAGGCTTCAGGAAACACAGCCGGAACGGCGGGTGAAATTTGTCATCGATAAGGATTTGACCGCTAACGGAGACAAACAGCTAATGAGAGTTTTACTGGAAAATCTGCTGGGTAATGCCTGGAAGTTTACCGGTAAAAACCCGCGGGCCAAAATCGTATTCAGCGTTAACCGCAACAACGGTAAGCAAGCCTATTTTATTAGGGATAACGGTGCCGGCTTCGATATGACTTACGCCGATAAACTCTTCGGCGCTTTCCAGCGCCTTCACGAAGCTACGGATTTCCCCGGTACCGGTATCGGCCTGGCTACAGTACAGCGGATTATCAACCGCCACGGGGGCATTATCTGGGCCGAAGGAGCGGTAGGGAAAGGCGCGACCTTTTATTTTACCATCGACTAAAGGAGCACGACGATGAATATCAGAGACGAAATAATACTGTTGGTGGAAGATAATCCCGACGACGTGGAATTGACCATGAGGGCATTCCGTAAAAACAACATCGCCAATAAACTGGTGGTAGCCTGCGATGGCGTCGAAGCTTTGGACTATCTCTTTTGTCGGGGTACCTACGCGAGTCGTCAAGCCCAAGAAAACCCGAGACTTATTCTCCTGGATTTGAAATTACCGAAACTCGATGGCCTCCAGGTACTGGAACAACTCCGCGCCAATGAGCGTACCAAGCTCGTCCCTGTGGTTATTCTGACGTCATCAAAGGAGGAGCAGGACCTCATTAGCGGTTACAAGTCAGGGGCGAACAGCTACGTACGCAAGCCGGTAGACTTTAATCAGTTCGTTGATGCCGTGCGACAGATAGGACTCTACTGGCTAGTAATAAATGAATCACCAACCCAGGATTGTTAAGGATGAGAATATAATACCCGGCACGTATTACTCGAAATCAGGTATTACAAAATGGAAGACGGAAAGATACAAGTATTACTGGTTGAAGACAACCCTGATGATGCCGAACTCCTGCTAAGAAAACTGGGCAAGTCAGTCAATGGACAATTGATGGTAACATCAGTGAACAGTCTCAATGATGCCCTTAAAAATATCGCCCAGAAAAAACCCGATATCATTCTGAGCGACCTAGGCCTGCCTGACAGCCATGGACTAGATACCGTCACCAAGCTTATGTGTGAGGCACCAAGTATACCGCTGGTCGTGCTGAGCGGGTT
>MGML01000054.1:0-2750 GCA_001796415.1 Chloroflexi bacterium RBG_13_46_14 | reverse complement strand
CAGTACAGTCCGGCGCCCAGGACTACCTGGTCAAAGGGCAACTAGAGGGCAGGCAGATAGAGCGATCCCTTTTCTACGCCATCGAGCGAGCTCGGCTGCAAACTGAATTGGAACAACACGCCCAGGAAATATCTAAAATCCAGGCCAATTTACTTAAAATTCTGGATAAAAACGCCGATGCCATCATCGCTGTCGGCAAGAACAGGCAGATACTCTTCACCAACCCCGCCGCGGTATCTCTGTTAGGCCACAAGAAAAAAGACCTGGTAAAAAAATCATTCGATTTCCCCTTAAATAAAGGTAAAACATCAGAAATTGAGATCAAACACCGCGATAAAGAAATAACCACCGCCGAGATGAACGTGGTGGAAATCGACTGGGAAGGCCAACCCGCTTACCTAGCATCCCTGCACAATATCACCGCGCGCAAGAAATCCGAACAAGCCTTGAAAGAATCGGAGGCCAAGTTTTCCAAGGCTTTTCGTTCCAGTGCGAACTTATTTGCCATAAATACACTCGCCGACGGCAATTTCATTGAAGTAAATGACAGCTTCACGCGCATGACGGGCTACACCCGGAAAGAGGTTATCGGCCATAATGCCAATGACCTTAACCTCTGGGCTAGCGAAGAAGATAAAGCCAGAATAATAAAGATGACAAGAGAAAATGAGAGAGTCCGTAATGCTCAGATCAAGATTCGCAGCAAGTCGGGGGAGATACGCAACGGGCTGTTTTCCAGTGAACAGATTACCATCGGCGGTGAAAAATGTTATATGCATACCATAACCGATATCACCGAACTGAAACGAGCCGAGGAGTCCCTGCGCGTATCTGAAGATAAGTTCTCCAAAGCCTTCCGTCACAGTCCGGAAGTATTCGTAATTTCGAACATAGACGATGGTACTATACTGGAAGCCAATGATAGCTTTTTACGTCTTACTGGCTATACCCGAGAAGAAGTCATCGGCAGAAAAACTGTTGAGCTGGGTCTCTGGGCTATCCCGGAAGAACGCGCCAGCGTGGTAAAGAAACTAGAGGAAAAACAAATCGTCAGTAACGAAGAATGCCAGTTCCGTATGAAATCCGGTGAAATTCGTACCTGGCTTTTTTCCGCTGAAATAATAAATATCGACAACAATCCGTGTATGCTTTCCGTGACGACCGATATTACCGAACGTAAAAGAGTAGAGGAAAAACTACGCTACTCAGATACGGCCCTCAACTCCATCCATCAAGGCGTCTTTGCATTGGATAGAGAATTTAATATAACGCGCTGGAACGAGATGTGTGAACAGATGTTTGGTATGAAGGCATCCGATGTTATCGGTAAATCCGCCGCTGATGTTATCACGATGGTTGAGGAGTACCCGGGTCAAAACGAAAAACGCATCAACCTGCTTTTAGAAAAGGGGTTCAACCAGGAGGAGCAAATTTACCGGACGCCCCGTGGTGATATCTGGGTTGATGTGCACGCACAGGCCATAGAAGACAACGGTACACGCTACGGCTGGGTAACTCTGGTATCGGACATCTCCGACCGGAAAAAAGTGGAGGAGGAACTACGCTTCTCACACGCCGCTTTCAAGTCTCTCCAGGAAAGCGTCATCGCCACAGATATTGATTTTAAAATAACACATTGGAACGAGAAGAGCGAAAAAATCTATGGTATCAAAGCAGCCAAAGCCATAGGCAAGAAGTTCCTGGATGTTATTGAGATAGTGGAGAATCATCCCGGTGAAAATGACCGACGCTTTAAAATGCTTGAAGACAATGGCTACTATCAGGAAGAACAATTACACCGAACCAAGTATGGCGAGGTATGGGTTGATATCAGTGTCCAGGCAATAGAAGAAAACAGTAAGCGGTACGGCTGGGTGATGTTAGCTTCGGTTATTACCAAGCGTAAACTGGCCGAAGAAGCGCTGAAACGGAGCGAGGAAAAATACCGCGAACTCATCAGCACCTCGACTGATGGTATCGTATCAACCGATTCCCAGATGCGGTTCATCATCTGGAACCAGGGGGCTGAAAAAATATTCGGTTATAAGGAAAATGAGATGCTGGGGCAGAGTATTTTCAGGATTATCCCGGAAAAAGATAGGCAACTAATGAAGGAGAACTTTGCCTTTATTCAAAACAACCCGAAAGAAGTTTTGAACAGAGTATTTGAAATTAACGGTCTGAAGAAGGATAACACTGAAATCCCTATTGAACTATCTGTATCAATAAGGTATTTAGATGGGGCTTTTTTCCTTACGGGCATCTTGAGAGATATCACGGAACGCAAAGAGGCGGAGGAAAAACTGCGTGAAAGTGAGGAACGCTACCGCGACTTGTTTGAGAATGCCAGCGACCTCATCCAGAGTTGTAACGTAGAAGGTAAATTCATCTATGTAAATAAGGCATGGCGTGATGCACTTGGATATAGTGAAAAGGAAGTTTACAATCTCAATTTCTGGGATATCATTCATCCCGATTATATTGCCCACTGTAAGCAAACTCTCCAAGGAGTTATGTCGGGTGAAACCGTTAATAATATTGAAACTGCATTTGTCGCCAGAGATGGTAGATTAATCCAGGTTGAAGGAAACGTTGATCCCGTCCGAAAAGAAGAAAAGGTAGTTGCCACTAGAGCTATCTTCCGCGACATCACACAGCGCAAAGAGGCGGAGGAAAAACTGCGCAAAATCGACCGGATGAAATCCGAATTTCTGTCAAACATCTCCCACGAGCTACGTACACCGCTCCAG
>MGML01000053.1:3225-8342 GCA_001796415.1 Chloroflexi bacterium RBG_13_46_14 | reverse complement strand
CGCAAATCATGAATATTGATAATTCCTTGAAAAATATCATACGCAGTTAATAAACGCAAGGTCTTAACAGTTTTTCCCCTTTCAAAATTTACTGAGTTAGTTCGAAATAGTTAACAGCAAATCCTTAAAAGGAGGCGGAAGGAATATATGAAGAATATTATATTTAAATATTGAAGTAAATGTATTCATTAAGTACATATAATACAGGCAAGATTTGACTTTGTCAATACTTTTTGTATATAATTGCTACAAATAATACAAAATATGGTTGGTAGAACATGAACGGATTCAAGAGAAGAAAAGAACAGAAGAAAGAAAGTATAATCCGGGCGGCGCTCGAACTTTTTATGCAGTATGGTTTTAAAAAAGTAAGCATCAATGATATTGCCGTCAAAGCAAATGTTTCACCGGTTACAATCTATAATCATTACGGAAACAAAGATAATCTTGTATATGAAGTGATCAGGCATCAATTAGGATTGATGATGGAAAACTATAAAAAGATCATTTATAGTGAGGGTACTTTTAAAGAAAAAATCAAAGAAATTGTATTCAGTAAAGTTGAAGTCGCTTCACAATTCAAAGGAGTATTAACGCCATTGGTCCTTCGGGATAACAGTGTCTTCAAACCTTCCATATACGAAGAATTCGAACAGGAAGCGATGAAAATGACGCTAGACCTGTTTGAAGAAGGAAAAAGAGAAGGTTGCCTTGGTAAAGACATATCGGACCAAACACTCATTATTTACCTTGAGATATTAAAAAGCGGAATATCTTCAAGTACCAGGTTATACACCGATGAAGAATCATATCCCAGGATCGTTCGTGAGCTTAATGAACTTATTCTCTACGGACTCGTGGATACGGGTGACAGACCTGAGTTGAATAACTAGACTTGACATAATATAAATTACCTGCCCGTTAAAGTATTTGTCTTTTCAGGATTAATCATCTATAATCTCTGTTAATCCATACTGGAAATACTCGGTTCGCTCGCATGTTTGCTACCAGTAAGTAAGCACAAAACCATGTGATTTCCTGAAAGGATACCATCATAGTAGAAAAGAAAAAACGATCGTTTCTTTTCACTTCGCTGCCGTTTTTCATTGTAGCGCACTGTGTCCATCATTTATTAACGGCTTTACCTTCACCTCTCTTAGTATATATTCAGAAAGAATTCAGCCTGACTTACACCCGGGCATCATTCGTGACAACAGCTTTCGCCCTGGCAAACGGAGCAGGGCAGTTACCGGCGGGATTCTTCGCGGATCGCGTGGGACCGCGAATACTGATTACCGTAGGTATTCTTGGTGTCGCGATAGCGGGTGTACTGGTGGGCTTATCTCAGACCTTCGTTATGCTGCTGGTGTGCCTGGTTATAATGGGATTACTGGCCGGCGGTTATCATCCCGCGGCGACACCGCTTATATCCAAGTCGATCCCGGAACAGCAGCGAGGCAGGGCTCTGGGATTTCACCTGATAGGAGGGAACGCGAGTTTCTTCCTGGGGCCGATTATTGCCGGGGCAACGGCAAGTACCTGGGGATGGCGTGGTTCGTTCCTGTGGATGGCGGCACCGACTGCCATATTCGGTTTGTATTTTTTCTGGTACCTGAGACGATATGATGTAAAAAAACAGGTCGCAGATGCGGAGAAACCGGCAGCAGCGGAGGAAACCCCGCCGGTACCAGGTAGCAAGAGACGCCTGATTGCTTTTCTGGTAATGAGTGTCCTTGGCGGTGGAGCAGGAATGTCTATTATGGCATTCCTTACTCTATACGCGAGAGATATTTTAGGTGCCAGTGATCAGACGGCAGCTTCACTCTTGTCGATAGTCTTCTTCTCAGGACTGTGGGCAGGTCCGGTTGGAGGGTATATTTCAGATAAATTCGGCAGTATACCTATTATAATAACCACCAGCCTGCTAAGTGGCATCCTGGTATACCTGGTACAGTTCCCCTCTCTAGGGTTTGGATTCTACGCAATTCTGTTTATTATGGGAGTAAATAATGCTTTCAGGATGCCGGTATCAGAGGTATTTATAATGGCGCAGGCATCTGCCAAACACCGGTCTACGATATATGGAGTATATTATTTCACCATGCAGTATACCGGAGCGGTATTCGCGCCGATAATGGGTTGGATTCTGGATAATTATAGTTTCGAGGTTTGTTTCAACATAGCTGCTTTGACTTCAGTGGTAGTAACTCTGGCCTGCGTATATTTTTTAAGGGGAATAATAAAACAAAACACTTAAAAATTGTCCGTAAAACAAAAAACATACATAGGTCGAGTAGCTCGAACCTATGTATGTTTTTCTTTTGTTCCGATTTACTTACTCGGCTTTGATCTTATTGTAGCAGTCGCTGCAATAAACAGGTCGATCCTCACGAGGTTCGAAAGGTACTTCGGTTTCAACTCCACACTGGGCGCAAACAACCGGGAACATCTTTCTCGGTGCTTTGTATCCACCGCCGTATCCACTATCGCCGTAACGTTGTGCTTTTCTTGTCTTGCGACATTCGGGGCACCGTTTAGGCTCATTCTGGAAACCACGGGAGGCGTAAAACTCCTGCTCGCCGGCGGTAAAGGTGAAATCCTGGCCGCAGTCTGAGCATTGGAGCACTTTATCCTCGAAGCTCAATGGATGACCTCCTCTCTTCAAAAATTTGGTTAGAGTCTTGGCCATCCAATACCTGATATTTGTAGTGGTATTTAAGAGTATTTGACAACCTGATACTAAACCTTAGAGCTATTATACGAAAAACATATTTGATATGCAATATACCAGAACACGTATATCAGGAGGATTTTTAACTCTAATCCAGTTCCTTTTTGAATGCCGGCCTGGATATAATCACCATCGAGAATATGTCTTTGCCACGAGAACTGACACCGCAGTGGTTATATATGATATCTTCAACAACAATATTATCCGGCTGTGCTTTCAGCCAGGAGTTGACCCCTTCCTGGAAATCCACAACTTCATTATTGAATTCGGAACTGGTGAATACCATTACTTCTGTGTTGATCGCCCTTAGCGGTTTGCTAAACATCATTCTCCTCCTGTACGCAGCAAATATCCTTGAATTCTGAGTTTAGTTTCTGGTGAGAATAATGTCAAGGGATGAATCGGATATTTCCATAAATTACCTTCCTGACTTTCATTTAGAGTTGAAATGAAAAAGCAATAAATTAGTGAATAAATAAAGACCCAAAAAAGAAACGGGTTCCGGACAAATCCGGAACCCGAAAGAGAAGTGCTAACGGGTGTGATTAAGTGTACAGTTGAACCCGACTAATCCTGGTCGGAAGGATTCAAAACACGTCCGACGAAAAGTATCGCGCTGGTTTCGATGTCACGAATGAAGAAGATGAAGGGGCGGTCAACGGTGACTGTTACCGGTTCCGCAGGCATCGACGTGAGTTTCATGTCTACAGCGGTCGCTGCGGCTGCTTCCGTGCCTGCTTCATCCACCGAGACGAACGCCTTGTGTATAACCTGGTCTATATACAGGTCCTGTGCGCCGGTCATTCCTGAGAAATCAGCACTAGGGCTGAATGCCACCGGCATACCCATTGCGGAGAGTGTATCTTTCATTTTAAATTCAGATTCGAATTCAAATTTAGGCATGGACAGGACAACCTGACTCTTTTCCAGATTATTTATAATCCCATCGGCCTTTTCAGCGGTTAATTGTTCTTCAAATAATTCATACTGTCCTGCATCGGGCAGCAGGATGACCATGGAGAGTTCACCTCCATCATAGTGCAGTTCTACAGCCTGGTAGCCTTCACTGTTGGTATAGCCGAACGACTCCGTCTGCTTCATCATACGAATGGTTACGTCTTCTCCGTTCAGCAGGTGAAACAGGCTATCGGAAGTCAGGCTTTCTTCGAACTGGTACTGCCAGGCGGCATTGAAATAGATGGCGTTGGTAAGTACCAGCCGGGTAGCTGCGTCCAGTTGCCCCTCCGGGATAAGATCCTTTATCCGCCCCTCTGTTTCATCACTGACCCAGTCATTAATGGTAATGCGTGACTTCTCCGTCTCATTTACGAAATCAAGTACTCTCAGACCGGCTCCGTAATTTTCTGCTAGAGTATCCAGAAATTCAGCAAGGAAGCTGTAATTTTTCTGTCCCCAGATAGCGTTAACGATGTTAAGACGGAAACCTTCATCATCTTTTCCCTGGGCTCCTTCACCTCGTTTACCAAGTTCCATATCAAGATAGTTAAACGCCGGATGGAGATTATCCTGTGCAAGGTCGAAGTGAAGTGTATCTGCCATCTGCTGGGCTGTCTCACCACGGGCTCCTGCGCAGGTCATCGCCAGAGCAAGTGAAATACTGTGTGGAGAATAAAAGACATTGCCGTCCTCATTCCTGAGTGCCTGGAATAGGTCGAATGCAAAGGCGGTATTTCCGTTAACCAGGGCAGCTTCATCAGCCGAACTTACGTCAGGAGATTTAATCCTTTCTTTATCCGATTCAACCAATCCGGCTGATGCTGTACCGGTACAACCTGCCAGCGGCAGCACCAGCGATAGAGTAATCAGTATGGATACCAGTGTTTTTTTCATTCTGTTTCCTCCCGAGTTTATCATATTCACCAATTATAACGTACGGAACCGGTTTTGGTTAGGAGAGATAAAAAAAGAAGCCGTCCACCTTGTCGGACAGCTTCTTTAATCAATAAACCAGGTTGGTTACTTTTCTCCTTCTTTGATGCCGGCGAGTTTCTTGGCGTATTTCTTCTTTTGTTCGATATTCGCGTTGTTGAGGATAGTCATACGGTGTGTCTCGGGAGAGCCGGCGCCATGAATGTTGGAGACGATATCACGGCTTTCGAAGGCTAGTTTCTCTATAAGTCTGAATATCCGTACTCTGTCCTCGGTAGAAACACCGTCGACACCCTTGAGGTACTTGTGCAGGAGAGGACCAATTTCCGGATTATCGAAATCTTTCTGTGACGGGATACCCGTTACCATACCGCCGGCTATCTCTATCATGAGACGTATTACTTCGGCAAGTTCTTTTCCTTCATAAAGCTTGGACGTGTTAGAGAGTACAGGATCTACGGTATATATTCCAGAAGGTGTTTCCGTAGATTCGACA
>MGML01000053.1:3042-3200 GCA_001796415.1 Chloroflexi bacterium RBG_13_46_14 | reverse complement strand
AAATTTCTTACCATATTGCCGGCATATTCGTACTCACCGTCCAGAAATACGTATTTCCAGGGGACGAACACGTCATTAAAAAGAACCATCGGTGTGAATTTACTGAACTCAATGTTACCAAGGTCGCAGCCTTCCATAGGCCTGGATTCAAGAGTTCC
>MGML01000053.1:1088-2989 GCA_001796415.1 Chloroflexi bacterium RBG_13_46_14 | reverse complement strand
CTGCGTAATCCTTGTCAGCTTCTCTCATTTCCCTTGTCGGAACTACAATTCCCCAATGGGCACACATAGAACCAGTCTGTTGTATCTTAGCGCCTCTCACTACAATACCGTCGTTATTTCTGTCAACAACATGCAGGTACATATCCGGATCCGATTGCTGTGACGGCCTCTTCGACCTGTCACCCTTTACGTCCGTCACGCCGCTAAAAAGCACGTAGTCATTTTTCTGCATTAACTTAACGAAGTTAGTCAATCTTTCCCAGTAGTTCGTTCCGTATTTCTGGTCACAGTTATACACCTCGATGCCGACAGAACTTATCGCGTCCATTCCGGTACAGCGCATATAGCATCCACCGATATTATGGGCGAGATACTTCAGCATCCTGACTTTTGCTATAAGGTCGTCGGGGCTTTCGTAGAACTTGAGGAAACGGCTGACATCTTCGTCGATCAGTCCAGACTTCGCGACAAGATATTCCCTGCCTTCAGGGTCGTTCTCTAGTTCATACGTCTTGGCAACCGCAGCCGTCATGTGACTTATAAGCGGGTGCTCATGGACGTTTTCGACTTTTTCACCGAGTATATAAGCAGTGTGGTGAAGGTCCTTCAGAGAGTCATAATACTGTTCTTTTGTCATTATACTCACAGCTAACCACCTCCTGTAAAAAATATATGTGTGGGGTATGTATTCCAGAATAAATACTGGTTTATTTTATCATTTTTATCTCTGTTTTGGCAAACATGCGGTAAATGATTGCCGCATTGAGTTGACGGATAATCGGCCTGTAGTGTATCCTGAAAATCAGCGATTATGAAATTATACGAATACGAAGGCGTAGAGTTGTTCAAACAGGGCGGCATTCCCGTGCCGGATTTTGCGGTGGTAACCACTGCAGAAGAAGCAAAGGAGAAAGCCGAAATTATCGGAGTTCCTGTAATTATCAAGGCGCAGGTTCTGACAGGCGGAAGGTATTTAGCCGGCGGTGTCAGGACGGTCGCTTCACTGGACAGGGTTGAAGAAACGGCGCGACGAATTCTAGCGTCAAGGATACGGGGATTTCCCGTTAATAAGGTGATGGTTGCCGCAAATGTCGATGTTGTCAGGGAATATTATTGCAGTATCACTATCGATGATTATCACGGCACACCTATGGCAATGTTCAGCGCCGAAGGCGGCGTGGATATCAATCAAATTGCTCAGGAGAAAGAAGAAGCTGTCGTACAGAAAGCCGTATCAATCAGCAAAGGGCTTACACTCTCTGATGCGAGGAAGATGTGTCGGCAGGTAGGCTTGAAAGGCAAAGACCTTGAGGTAATTCCAGGGATACTTCAGAAACTGTATCAGATATTCAGGAATAACGACGCTATCCTGGCGGAAATTAATCCGCTGGTAAAGACGAAAAAAGGTGAATACGTCGCTCTGGATTCAAAAGTAGAAATGGATGACTCAGGTCTGTACAGGCATACCGATCTTGGTCTCGATCAGCTGGAGAGAATTACCAATCCGCTCGAGAAAGCAGGGCGTGAAATTGGTGTCAGCTACCTGGAATTGGATGGCGATATTGCCTTAATTGCCAGCGGCGCCGGACTGGGGATGGCGTCGATGGATGTAATCAGTAAGAGAATGAGCGCGGCGAATTTTCTTGAAACCGGTGGAGCTATCACCGAAGAACTGCTGTACAAAGTAATGGATCTGGTCTTTCAAAAAGAAGGGATTCGTGGGCTGTTTATCAACGTGTACGGCGGGATAAATCCGATCCACGAGGGGGCGAAGGGTGTTGTCCGTTACCTGAAGGATCATAATATTACTATACCGGTAGTCGCTAAAGCGCTTGGTAACCATCAGGAAGAGACCTGGCAGATATTCAGAGAGAATGGCGTGCACGTAACGCCGGGCGTGT
>MGML01000053.1:0-1046 GCA_001796415.1 Chloroflexi bacterium RBG_13_46_14 | reverse complement strand
GAAAAAGTTGAGCATTCTGCTGAACAAGGACACGCGGGTACTGGTACAGGGAATTACAGGGCGGATCGGCAGAGTCCAGACACATTGGATGCTGGACTACGGCACGAATATCGTTGCCGGTGTAACCCCGGGTAAAGGTGGCGAGGAAGTCGAAGGTATACCTGTATTCAATACCGTTGAAGAAGCGGTCGGTGAAACAGGAGTGGAAGCGGTCGTGTTTTTCGTTCCGGCAGCCGCGATAAAAGACGCCGTTATCGAGAATATAGACGCGGGAATGAAACTGCTCGTGGTCGTTACTGAGCATGTCCCGGTACACGACGCAATGGAGATCAGGGAATATGCGCGTGGCAGAGATACTACCATAATCGGTCCTACTACACCTGGAATCATAACCGTGGGTGAAGCCAAGATAGGAATCATGCCGGCGAATATGTTTACTCCCGGAAGGATAGGAATTATCTCGCGAAGCGGCACGCTTTCTTATGAAACGAGTGTCAATCTATCGACGGCAGGATACGGCCAGAGTACCGTTATCGGTATGGGCGCCGATCCCGTGGTATTCACCAGTATGCCGGATATCCTGAAGCTTTTCGAAAGAGATCCTGATACGGACTTGATAGTGATAGTCGGCGAAGTAGGTGGAATCCAGGAAGAAAAAGCTGCCGATTATATAGACCGCTGGGTAACGAAACCGGTTGTTGCCTATATCGCGGGACTCAACGCTCCGCAGGAGAAGAAGATGGGTCATGCCGGAGCGATTATCAGGGGCGATGGAAAAGGCACGCCGCAGAGTAAGATAGCAGCCCTCACCGAGGTGGGCGTCGATATAGCCAGATATCCGGCCCAGATTGTCGATCTCGTCAGTCAGCACCTCGATCCGGACTAATCCTTCACGAGAATTCACACTCTTTCTTCATATATTATCCTCGAATGGTGCTTTCACCTTTCTAATGCGAAAGCCAACTCTTTTAAGGACAGTCTCTTGCATTAGAAATCCTGTGTATTTCTGACACTAAGGTTCTTATTCTGCGTACTTAAGGTTATAC
>MGML01000052.1 GCA_001796415.1 Chloroflexi bacterium RBG_13_46_14 | reverse complement strand
ACTGATAAAGGCATATCTTCACCCGAATTCCAGGCAGCCTGCAGTAAAACCGATACGAAAGAATCATATGGAATTAGTAACGATTCTGGACATTGTTATCGGCGGTCTCTTAATGGGAGGTATTTATGCCCTTATTGCGATGGGCTTAAGCCTGCAATATGGCGTGGCGCGGGTATTGAATATCTCTCACGGCGAATTTATTATGCTCGGGGCATTCCTCACCTGGGTACTCTACACCGTCATGGGCATCAATCCTCTGATATCACTGGTGATAGTCGGTCCAGGTGTATTTATAATAGGGTATCTTCTTCACATTACACTCTTCAGAAGTCTCCTGAAATCTTCAGTGTCAACCGCCGTCTTCGAAGGGAATTCATTACTGGCCACTTTCGGCATTCTGTATATAATCCAGAATATAGCCATCATAATCTGGAGTACCTCATCTAAAGGATATACCTTTCTGGCAACACCGGTTGACCTGGGAGGGGCAATATTCTCCACGAACCGACTTGTCACCCTTGGATTTGCGATAGTGATAGGGCTCGCTTTTTACCTGTTCCTTTCCCGGACACGAACGGGCAAGGCTATCAGAGCGGCCGCTCAGGATCCATCAGTAGCAGAATTATTGGGTGTGGACATTAACCGTGTTCTGGCGCTATGCTTCGGATTTGGAGTATTGATGGCCGGTCTGGCCGGCGTGCTGTACAGCATGTGTTTTTCAATCCAGACAACGATGGGACTTGGATTCACCGTAATAGCTATCATCGTGGTCGTCCTGGGTGGACTGGGCAGCATTCCGGGAAGTTTTATCGGAGGATTTATTCTCGGAATTCTCGGGCAGACAGTAACCTACTTCGAACCCAGTCTGTCACTGGCAGCCTATTACCTCATATTCATACTGCTGCTCTTATTAAGACCAAAAGGTATTTTCGGAAGATAGAGAAATGCAAATTTCGGGCATACTATCGAAAAAATGGTTTTCACCGGTAGCAACCGGCGTCATCTTGGTGGTGCTGGCTACTCTTCCTGTCTATGCCGCCGGTTATACTCCGATATTATTTACCACAATCTATATGTATATCATCCTTTCAGTCAGCTGGGCTTTATTCTCCGGGCCTACCGGGTACATGTCTCTGGCAACAGCAGCCTTTTTCGGAGTTGGAATATATACTGCGTCTTTACTCGGCGAGATACTGCCGCTGCCGGTGTTCATCCTGGCCGGGGGCCTGGCTAGTGCCATGGTCGCTCTTCTCGTGGGTGCGTTGACCCTGAGGCTGAAAGGTATTTACTTCGCGATATTTACGTTCGGACTTGTTATGCTTATCGCACAACTACTTCTTTTCTTCGAATTGCATGTCACCGGCACACGCGGGCGTTTTGTTATTGTGATCGATTACAACACGATTTATTACGCCATGCTGATAATATTCGTTCTGCTTATGCTTATCATTTTTCTACTGCGGCGCTCAAGGTGGGGACTTGCCCTGCAGAGTATCGGAGAAAACGAGGAAGCGGCAGCCCATATCGGAATTAACGTAACGCTGGTGAAGGTATTTATTTTCGCACTCAGCGCCTTCTTTATCGGTATGGCCGGAGCAACTATTGCTACCAGGTGGACATACATAGATCCAATAATCGCTTTCGATCCTGACATATCTTTTCTCCCTGTATTAATGGCAATATTCGGTGGAATGGCCAGATCATACGGCCCAATAATAGGTGCAGTAATTTTTGCATATCTCCAGGAAATACTGTTAACGAAGTTCGCCGAATTGTACATGCTGATTTTCGGAGTGATCCTGGTAGTATCCATATTATATCTTCCCAACGGTATTGTTGGACTGATACAGAAACTCTGGAGGAGAATAGAGAGAAGACGTTATGCCGATACTTGAAGGTAAAGGGGTAACAAAGTATTTCGGCGGTCTTGCCGCTATCTCAAATGTTAATTTTAATGTTGAGAGAGGTGAGATCGTAGGCCTGATAGGACCGAACGGCGCCGGTAAGACAACCCTTTTTAACCTTATATCAGCGGCGCTGCCGACGCAACAGGGTGTCATAACATTCAAGGATATAAAGATAACCGGTATGAAGTCACACCAGATATGCAAACTTGGAATAGCCAGGACATTCCAGTCTGTAAAGATATTCCCGAATGTCTCAGTACTGGAAAACGTGATGCTGGGAGCTTTATTCGGTAAAACAACCAGCACCTCGTCAGAAGCTGCTTTAAAGGAAGTGGAAGAGATACTGGATTTCATCGGATTGTCAGCTATAAAGTACAATCAAGCAAAGGACTTAACTCTGGTAAACCAGAAAAGAGTAGAAGTAGCCAGGGCACTGGCAACAGACCCAGAACTGCTGCTCCTCGACGAACTGATGGCAGGATTGAATCACACTGAGATCTCGGAAACGATGGAGATGGTTTCCAGGATACGAGACAAAGGAATTACCATTTTAATGATTGAACACGTAATGAAAGCCATTATGAGTATCTGCGACCGCATTATCGTCCTGCACCATGGTGAGACCATAGCAGAAGGTACACCGGAAGAGGTTTCCACGAGTAAAAAAGTGATAGAGGTGTATCTTGGAGAATAGACCGATGCTGGTGATAAACAGGATTAATACCTTTTACGGTAATGCCCAGGCATTATGGGATGTCTGCCTGAGTGTTGAAGAGTCAGAAATTGTCGCTCTGGTCGGTTCGAACGGCGCAGGAAAAACAACGCTGCTTAAAACGATATCTGGACTTCTGAAACCGTATTCCGGTACTATAGAGTTTCTGGGTAAGAGAATAGACGGTCTTTCTCCCCATTCAATAGTAGAAACGGGAATCTCTCACGTACCTGAGGGTGGAAGGATTTTTACCGAGATGACAGTTCTCGAAAACCTTGAGATGGGGGCGTATCCGCACTATGCCTGGAAACAGAGAAAAGAGACAAAGAAGCAGGTCTACGAGATATTTCCCGTCCTGGAAGAAAGAGAAAAGCAAATGGCCAGGACACTCAGTGGTGGCGAACACCAGATGCTGGCAATGGGGCGGGGATTAATGTCCAGACCAAAGTTGTGTATTTTCGACGAACCTTCATACGGACTTGCGCCGATGTACGTGGAGGAAGTCTTCAGAATCATTAAATCGTTAAGAGAGCAGGGAATAACAATATTTCTAATCGAGCAGAATGTCAGGCACTCTCTGGAAATAGCCGATAAAGCATACGTGATGGAAAACGGCAGAATTACAAACGAAGGTGCCTGCCAGGAGTTACTGGAGACCGATCACATCAGAAAAGCATACCTGGGTCTGTAAATATATCAGTAACGAACTCCCGGTTGAGACTTAAACAGAAGGGAGTATCGGATAAGGTCAATATCAAAAACCTGTAAAGTTATAAATAATACACCACAAAAGGAGGGAAAGAAAAATGGCAGAAAACCTGGTTGATATACTGGCAGATCTGAAAGAAAAAGAAGCTCTGGCAATAGTCAAGGAAAGACTGGAATCCGGAGAAGACCCGATAAATATTCTGGCAGATTCCCGGAAGGCTCTGGAAATCGTCGGCAACCGGTTTGCCGACGGGACGTACTTTATTCCGGACCTGGTATACTCGGGAGAAATACTCAAGGCTATTTCGGACCTGGTCAAGCCGAAAATGACCCAAGATGAAGAGGTTAAGCGGTTTGGAAAGGTGATAATCGGTACGGTAGCCGGCGATATTCATGATATCGGCAAGGATATCGTGGTATTTATGCTCGACGTCAACGGTTTCGAAGTTTATGATCTGGGAGTAGACGTTCCGATTGAAAAATTCGTCGCAAAAATCAAGGAAACAGGAGCGAAGGTAGTCGGGCTGAGCGGATTCCTTACATTGGCATATGAATCGATGAAGGACACCGTAAAAGCTATCAAAGATGCCGGGATGGATGATGTGAAGATAATGATAGGCGGCGGACAGATAACAGAAGAAATAAGGAAATATTCAGGGGCAGATGCATACGGCAAGGATGCGATGACAGGTGTGGCGCTTGCCAAGAAATGGCTGTCCTAGAAACGTGATATTCAAATACACAGGAGGAAAATACAATGGAAAAAAGCTGGGAAGAAAAAACCGCTGAGGAAAAGCGAGCAGAATTAATCGGAAAATGGCTTTCACCAGAAGGTGTGAAGTATAACAGTGCCGAGGCGGAGAGGGCATACAAGGAAAGGGTGACCAGATTACTCGATGCAGTTGAGTTAAAGAAAGAGCCAGACAGGGTACCGGTCGTTCCTATGTTAGGATTTTACCCAGCCCATTACTGCGGATATACCCCTTATGATGTGATGTATGACTATGATAAACTCCTCGAGGCATGGGAAAAATGTTATCTGGAGATACAGGCCGATGCCCATGGCGGTGCAGTTGTGTCTCCTCCAGGCAGACTATTCGAAATACTCGATTATAAGCTTTACGCCTGGCCGGGGCACGGCGTAGCTAAGGAGCATTCATATCAGTGTAACGAAGGTGAATATATGCGGGCAGATGAATATGATGCTCTTATACAGGATCCGACACTCTATTTTTTAACGACTTATTACCCGCGGATATTCGGGAAACTGGGAGCTCTGGGAGCTTTCCCGACGATAACGAATAATCTCGAGATGTACGGCGGTTTCTCTGCTGTCAGCTTTATCCCCTTCGGCATACCTGATGTCCAGGAAGCTTTCAAGCTGATGTTCGAGGCAGGTGCCGAAGCTCTGAAATGGATTGAGCCTGTCGGTATATTTGCAGCCAAGATGACGGCTGCCGGACTGCCGGGTTTCTTCGGCGGAGGATGTAAGGTGCCTTTCGATGTTATCGGGGATACCCTGAGAGGAAGCCGCGGGATTATGGTCGATATGTACCGCCAGCCCGACAAACTGCTCGAAGCTCTGGAAAGGATAACTCCTCTGGCTATCAAAATGGGAGCGAGTAACGCCAAAGCGAACGGTTGCCCCATTGTGTTTATTCCTCTC
>MGML01000051.1 GCA_001796415.1 Chloroflexi bacterium RBG_13_46_14 | reverse complement strand
AATAGGATTGACCGAGAAAGGGAATGAAGCTTACCAGGATTCTCTCGTAAGACAGACTATACACGAAGTGTTTTCAATTTTGTCTGAGAAAGAACGTGAATTACTGATTGAAAGCCTGCAGAAAATATGCAACCGGACTCTGGAGTATATGACAGAAATACCTGCCACGACGTACTAAGTTTTCACTAAGACAGACCAGACTTGTTCATTGTGAGAGTCATAATGACTTAAGTCTGGATACCACTTCGTTAATAGTTTCTTCGGAGGCTGATGTTCCACTCGTCACACCGACAAGCTCGTTACCTTCGAACCAGGACGGTTGAATATCCTCTGCTGTTTCGACCTGGTATGTTATCGTGACCGATGAACAAAGCTGTGTCAGGTGGTTCGTATTTGCGCTGGTGTTGCTGCCGATGACAAGCATAATATCTACTCTGTTTGCCAGGTCAAGATTAGCCTGTTGCCTTTCTCTTATATCATGACAGATCGTGTCGATAATCCTGATCTCAGCGTCTTTTTTCAATGCGAAATCTATCAGGTTCTTAACGAATGTATTAAAATATGCCGGGATCTGTGTGGTCTGTGAAAGCACACCTATTTGCCTGGGTAGTACTTTCAGTTTTTTCAGCGATTCGATATCCATAGTAGCTATTCCTTTCCCATCCGCCCATCCCAATATACCCTTTACTTCCGGATGAGAGACATCGCCGTAGACGATAACAAAAAAACCGGCTTTCGACAATCTTTGCGCTGCTTTTTGAGCACGGCGTACGAACGAGCAGGTGAAATTAACTATCTCAATATTCCGTTTCCGGATTTCATCTTCTACCTGCGGTCCAACACCATGTGCGCTGACAGCTACTGTATTACCTTTAATTTCTTCGACACTATCGGCGACCTGCACGCCGATATCGGCAAGCCTCTGCATCACCTGGTGGTTATGAACGACAGCCCCAAGGGTCTCTATCTGCCCCCGTTCACGAGCTACCTTTTCCAGTGTATCGATAGCCCGCTTCACTCCGAAACAAAAACCGGTTCTGGGAGCTTTTTCAATTCGAAGATTCATCGTTTTTCTCCTGACCGGAATAGATGCCGCGATATTCTGCGGGGAGTAAATCAGCGATGCGTCGCATAATAATAGTTGTCGATTCATCAAGGACATCCCTGGTTTTCTTGCCGCTTGTCGGGGGAAGATTAAAAGGTTTTCCAAAGCGTACCTGTATTCCAGGACGTCGTAACATCCATTTCAGACCCACCACTTTTTCCGTTCCCGTGATTGCTACAGGTACGATCGCGGCATTAGTCCTGACTGCGATCATGGCGGATCCCGGGAAGGCTTTTTTCAACCGGGCTTCTTTGCTTCTTGAAGCTTCAGGGAATATCACCAGTATCTTATTACCTGAAAGTATCTTTTCTGCATGGCGGAGTGCCTGCCGATCCAGCTGACCACGACGTACCGGGAATGCGCCGAAACCATATATAATATACCCGAGTATCGGATTGCGAAAAAGTTCTTTTTTGGCCATGAAGATAGCATCGCGTTTGAGTGTAACACTGAGAAGGGGAGGATCGGCATTACTGAGGTGGTTGGACACAATGAGAAGCTCCCCTTTGGAAGGAACATTATTCAGCCCGACTACCTTCCATCGGGTAAAAACCTTAAAAAACAGAATTATGGCAAATCTGGCTATGAAATAATACCAGCGTATCATGTTTTCCTTATATGAAAACCCGTTTGATATTTGCCAATTATAGACCAAGTATGTATGAAAGACAAACAGTATATTGCCAATGTTCAATAAGTAGTATCCTTGAATTTATAAACAAAATAGTACATAATGTCTCAAACCGTGATTTGAGATGTCGGAGATGAATTATGATAGCAACACTGACACTGAACCCGTGCCTGGATGAATATATTATCGTAGACGGACTCCTTGTTGATGAGACCAACCGGTGGACGAAACGTGTTCAATATGCGGGAGGGAAGGCTATCGACGTGTCCCGGGCAATAAAGGAAATGGACGGAGTGACTATCGCCTATGGGTTTATAGGCGGAGATATCGGTCGACGGGTGGAAATCCTGCTTGATGAAGAAGGTGTATTTTTCAGCTTTACGCCGATTAAACATGAAACTCGTACCAATTTTATTATCGTCGATAAACAGACGAAATATCAGACGTTAATCGGAGCGCCAGGCCCCCGGATATCAAAAAAAGAACTCGAGAGGCTATGCAAGAAGCTGAGTAGGATAAGGCCGAATCCTGATATGCTCGTTATCGGCGGCAGTGCACCTCCCGGATCACCCGAAGATATCTATTATCGGATTGTTACAGATGCTAAAAATCGCGGGATTAAGACTGTCCTTGACGTTGCGGATAACTGGCTGACCGAAGGAATCAAAGCTAAACCACACATGATAAAGCCAAATGTACACGAAGCTGAAAAATTGCTTGGCCGAAATTTACCGGATGAACAATCAGTGATCGATGCGGCAATGGAGTTAGTGGATCGGGGAATAGAGGTGGCACTTATATCAAGGGGCAGCGAAGGGCTGATAGCAGCGAGTAAAGAGAATGTATACAGGGTAACTCCACCAAAGGTAAAAGTGAAGAGCGCTGTAGGAGCCGGCGACTGTACCGTGGCTGGTTTCGCTTTGAGATTATCACGCAACGAACCGCTGATAGAAGCCTGCAGACTTGGAGGTGCTATGGGTGCAGCAGCAGTAATGACTCCAGGTACTGAACTATGCAGGAGAACCGATGTGGAAAAACTCCTGAATAAGGTAAAGATAGAAGAGGTATCTCAAAGTAAAAGATAGTCGACTTCTCTTAGAAAATCAGGTTCAGCAGACCGCCGACAAGTAGTGATGCGATAATCATTATAACCGCTGATTTCAGTAACGTTTTCAAGCCCAACTCTCTGAATAATACTGTAAAAGTGGCAATGCAGGGGAAGAACATAGCGAGTACCACACTTCCGACGACCAGTTGGCCGGCTGAAAGCGACAGAGGGGCCAACATGCCAAGAGCCACGTCTTTCCTTAGAAAACCTATGACTATTGCCGTAACGGCTTCCTTGGGTAAGCCCAGTAACCCAGTAATGACAGGCGCAGTGAAGTTGGCTATGGCATCAAACACACCGAGGAAATAGAGTACGTTGATTATTAACACCGTAATAAGTATAAGTGGAATAGCTTCTTTCAGGAATCCGAGAATACGCATCCATAATTTCTCTACCACTATCCTCAATGGAGGCAGACGATAGGGAGGAATTTCAATCAGCAGTTCAGGGCTTAATCCCCTGGCAAAGCGATTAAGAAGAAAACCGAGTATTATCCAGACAACGAACAGTGTCGCGTAGACTATAATGACATACTGGATACCATGTTGTCCCAGCAGACCGACGATCATAGCCTGTAAAGCAGCGCAGGGTATAGCGATGGATATCAGGGTGGCAGCGATAAATCGTTCTCTCTTGCTTTCAAGAATTCGGGTGGCGAGAATGGCCGGAACATTGCATCCCATTCCCAGCATACTCGGTATTATCGCATAACCATGAAGGCCCAGCCGGTGCATAAATGTATCCATAAGTATTGCCAGGCGGGGAAGGTATCCTGTGTCCTCCAGGATTCCCAACGCCAGGTAGAAAGATACGATATACGGCAACACCATTGCGAACGGTACATATAAACCGGTGGTAAGGAGCCCGAACGATTCTACATAATTAATCTCTCCGTTGACAACATGACCGAGCAGGACATCGCCGAAAAAACCGCTGCCATTCAGAATATCGTTCAGCTTAAGCAACACCGGCGTCCAGAGGGTATTAAACAACGGGTCGAGTACGTAAGTTATCAGACTTTCACCTACAAGGCGAACCAGGAAGAAAGATCCGATCAGAATTGCTGCTGCCATGGCCGTCCCGGTGAACGGTCTGACACTAGCGTCACCCAGACTTTCACGCCAGGTATGATGACGATGAGTCACGGTCTGTACCTGGCTGACGATGTTTCCTATGGTTGCCCATCGTTCATCGGATGTGCGTATGGGAGTATCCGGTGACACAGCCATATGTAGACTTTCACCAAGCTCCTTAATACCCTGACCGGTTATAGCTACGGTAGGGATGATCGGTACTCCGAGTAATTCCCGGAGTTTATCCAGATCGATATGTATTCCCCGGTGTTCGGTATCATCCCACATATTGAGTGCGATAATTACCGGGATTTGTTTTTCGAGTATTTGTAATGTGAGATTAAGGTTTCTTTCCAGGTTCGTAGCATCGACGACATTAATAACGATATCTCCCATTTCCAGCATTTCGGCAGCGATTCTCTCTGCTTCGCTGGTCGGCTCGAGAGTATACGTTCCCGGCACGTCGATAACATCGGCTATTTCCTCACCGATTTTAAAATATCCTTTAGTATACCCCACGGTACTTCCAGGGTAATTGGACGCGATAACTTTTACGCCGGTAAGGCGTGAAAATATTACACTCTTACCGACGTTTGGATTTCCCATCAGTAGTATGTTCATATGTATATTCTAGTTCAGTTCAACGATTATCTTATCTGCCATGCCATAACCGATCGCTACCTGGGTACTTCCTGATTTGACGGTTACCGGTCCTCTCATTAGCATATCGCTTATCTTGGTGATATTCCGTCCGGGAATTATTCCAAGAGCGCCAAGACGGGCAGTTAGTCCCTGTCCGCCCTGTATTTCGATGATTTTCCCGGTCTGCCCCGGTTTCATCTTGCTGACCGCGATATGCTTATTTCCCGGCATTTGACGATTCTCTTTCCTTGCGACATTCCGGGCAGTAACCGGTCATTCGCACTTCTGTATTTACTACTTCAAATCCTTTTTCCTTACTGACTTCCTCTTTCATTTGCACGCTCATCGGGCATTCGAATTCAACTACTTTTCCACAGCCAAGACAGATAAGGTGATGATGTTCATTGGATGCTTTTATCTCATAATGATGGTGCGTTTCATCAAGATGTACTTCTTCCACCAGCCCTAATTCTTTTAGAGTCTGTAAGGTTCTATAAACCGTAGAGAGACTCAATCGAGGCTGCTTTTTACGAGCTCTCCGATATACCTCATCGGCATCCGGATGTCCCTGTCCGCGGCGTATGATATCCAGAATGGACTGCCGCTGACTGGTGTTACGAAGCCCTGCTTCACTTAACAGTTCACGGTTCTTCTTTTGAGTGTTGGATATCTCCGACGTCATTCAACTAACCTTATTTATAAATGCAAATGATAATCATTTGCAACTAGAATCAGTATAATGAATTACGAGAACGGTGTCAAGTTGCCTAGTTAAGATATTAAGAAGGAAGTGTCGTGGCTGTTCCAGACAATCGCGTTCTTCATTAATTCAGACACATCCAATTTATTTACCTGCTTGAGGAGGGCAGGGAAGATGAAAGATAGGCAGTTTACATAATACGCATTAATCTGGGATTCTCGGTCGTAACCAAATACCGGCATCGTTCGTAAATCGCTTTTATATTCTAGTTGATTATGACTTTCTTATCACTGTCTTGCCGGATAATCTTACCAATCATAATGGCTTCAGGAAGCATGCTATATAACTCGTCCGAATCTTCAGGTGAACAGACAACGGTCATGCCGATCCCCATGTTAAATACGTGGTACATCTCCATAAGGTCGATATTTCCCCTTTCCTGTATCAGCCTGAAAATGGGCGGTACCGTCCAGGCTGAAGAATCAAACTGTGCCGCGGTTCCTTCCGGGAGAATACGAGGGACATTGTCAAGGAGACCACCGCCAGTGATATGGGCCATACCTTTGATAAGCGGTAGGTAAGGTTTCAACAGTTTGTAGTAGCATCGATGCGGTTCAAGCAAGGCTTCACCCAGGGTCTGTCCCAGTTCGGGATAATGTACCTCCAGTACTTCCTTCGTCTCACCGAATATATTTCGGACCAGAGAATATCCGTTGGTATGCAGACCACTGGACGGCAGACCGAATATTATATCGCCTGGCTGAATAGTGCTTCCGTTGATGATTTTATTTTTTTCAACGACCCCTATAATAAATCCAACCAGGTCGTATTCTTCCGGCGCGGAATACAGGCCGGGCATTTCTCCAGTCTCACCGCCTATCAAAGCGCAACCGACATCTTTACAGGCAGTCGTAAGTCCTTTGACGATGGATTCCACTTTATCCGGAATCATCTTACCGGAGCCGATATAATCGAGGAAAAACAGAGGGGCGGCGCCACCGGTGAAAATATCGTTTACACAGTGGTTGACGATATCTATACCTACGGTATCATGCTTATTCATAGTATTGGCTATCTTGGTCTTCGTGCCTACCTGGTCGATACTCGATATAAGTACAGGCTCATCATAGCCTTTAAATTCATACATCCCGCCGAAAAAGCCGACACCGCTGAGGACTTCCGGGCCTAGAGTGGATTTAGCAAGCTGGCCGATACGTTTTACAGCTTCTTCTTTGGCATCGATGTTTACCCCTGCTTCAGCATACGTCTTTTTAATGATAACACCTCCGTTGAGATATTATGGCTTGCGGCGAAAGAGATTCTTAAGTTTACCTGGCGATTTTTCCGGCTTTTCTTTATCATCCACGATTATCATCTCGCCACCGCAGTTTCTATAGTGTTTGCAGGGGAAAATTCCACGGGGTTCTTCACCCCTGGCTCTTACGGAATTCTGCCAGGCGTCCATCCCTGCCAATACCAACTCTATATCACCCGGGTCAACTATCTCTCTGCCGCATTTTTCACAGACCAGTTTTTTCATTTATCCGTAAACCTTTACCGGCTGAATTTCTTAACAAAACGCTTCATCCTGAGAAGTGCTTCGTTTATATTATCCAACGAAGTAGCATAGCAGCACCTGACATATCCTTCACCATATTTTCCAAAAGCCGAACCGGGTACTACAGCAACCTTTTCCTCGGTAAGGAGAGTCTCAGCGAATTCTTCGGATGTCATTCCTGTTGATTTTATCGATGGAAAGACATAAAAGGCACCTTTCGGTTCGAAACAGGATAATCCGATATCCTCCAGACCGTGCAGAATTACCCGCCTTCTCTTGTTATAATCTTCAACCATTTCAACAACGCTGGATTCACCGCTGCGTAAGGCTTCGAGAGCAGCGACCTGTGCCATCGTAGAAGCGCACATCATCGTGTACTGGTGGATTTTCGTCATAGCGGCGGTAATTTCAGCCGGGGCAGCCGAGTATCCAATACGCCAGCCTGTCATCGCGTAGGCTTTTGAAAAGCCGCCAAGTAATATTGTACTGGATTTCATTCCCGGAAGAGTGGCGAAGCAGATATGTTCTGTGTCATAGACAAGTTTGGCGTATATCTCATCCGATACCACTATAAGATGGTTTCGCAAGGCTATATCAGCAATCTCCATCAGCTTATTGCGACTCATCACAGCCCCAGTCGGATTTGCCGGATATCCGATAAGTATAGCCCTGGTTTTTTCAGAGACCAGTTTTTCCAGATCGGACGGGTTTATCTCAAAACCATTTTCCTGGGAAGTAGGTATTTTCACAGGTGTTCCACCAGCCATTATTACACAGGCTTCATAGGCAACATAGCATGGATCGGGCATAATAACCTCGTCTCCCGGGTTCAGTAATGCTCTCATCGACAGATCCAGAGCCTCGCTTGATCCCACCGTAATCAGCAGTTCTGTATCAGGGTTGTAGTCGATATCATATTCATCCATCAGGTGTCGGGAAAGCTCCCGTCTTAATTCGGGAGTACCGGAGTTAGAGGTATACATCGTATACCCTTTTTCAAGGGACTTAATAGCCGCTTCACTGATATGCCACGGGGTTGAATAATCAGGTTCTCCTACACCGAGTGAGATTACACCTTCCGTAGAAGCCAGCAGGTCGAAAAACCTGCGTATTCCGGAGGGTGATAAACGATTTGCCTTGTCCGATATTTGATACGTTCTTCGCTTAGCGATGGGATTATCAGGCATTGTATACTCCATGCTTTTTTATGTTGGTTATTAGAGTACAACCAGCTGTCTTTTTACTTCTTCTTTTTCCTCTATTAACTCACCATCTTCTTTATATCTCTTCAACACGAACTGGGTAACGGTAGCCTGTACCCCTTCGATATGCGAAAGCTTCTGAGAGACGAAGTCAGCAATCTCGTGACTGGTTTTGCCCGTTACAAGGACAAAAAGGTCATAACTACCGGAAACGAGGTATACGGTACGGGTCTGGGGGAAGCGGTAGATACGCTCTGCAATAGAGTCGAAGCCCACATCCTTCTCAGGCGTAAGTTTAACCTCTATCAGCGCCCATACCTGCTCGTTTTCTACCTTATCCCAGTTTACGATAGCTTTATATTTTAATATTACACGGTCTTTTTCAGCCTGCTTGATAAAACGAGAGACCTCTGAGGAAGAGTTGCCGGTCATTGCCGATATCTGTTTCGTAGTAGCGCGTGCGTTGTCTTCAAGGATTTTCAGGATCTCTTTATTCTTCATACAAGCCTCCCAGCAGCCCTTTTGCCGGTTTATCGCCGGCCTGTCTAATTATAGCAGAGATAACATGATTTGTTAGCACCATTTGTGTATTCAAGATCGGGTTTTAATTGACTATGTATGGAGATGTTTAGAAAAGCTTAATTCCCGCTCCTGCCGGGATGAAAAGCCGTAATCCTGAGTTCCGATGTAATCTGGGCGAAGGATCCCGTCTGAAAGTTGTAGGAGATTCTTTCCGCCTAAGGCGTACCTTAAGCAGGTTCTTTGAAACGACATTAAGAAAAGGCACATACTCACCATACCGTTGAAAAACGGTATCCAGTAGATTCCTGGATTCCGGCTTCCGCCGGAATGGTTAAAAAGGTATTACATTGATTGCTACGTTCCGCCTGCGCCGGACGTCACAAGTCCGCCAAAGCTTTAGCGTAGGCAGAAGAATGACACAACACTTCATTTCTGAAAAAACAACGGAGAAAGAGAACTTGAATCAACACGTTACCAGTTCAGTATTCATTTTCAGGCAGAACAGGTACCTGCCATCCTGGATGAGGACGCCATGTCTCCCATCCATTGAAAGGCGACTTGCTTGACTGCAACCACTCTATGGCTTTCCTGCCTTCCGAATACAGCATATTGGAAGTTTTGTCCGATATGAAACCCTGTTCAACGGCTTCCTGGAGTTCGTCTTCATCTTCCCAGTGCCAGCTTGACAGATCGGGTTCAGCAATGATGTCTAGGAATAGATCTATATAGTCGAATCCATGTGGCATTCGGTGAATAGGTTCTTCAAGATTGATGTACCAGGCTCGAAGAGAGTTGTCTACATTCCAGAACAATAGAACGGAATAAAAAGCCCCCGGAATGGAGAGACGGAGTCTTCTCAGTCCGATCCAGCCTGCTTCGACGAGAGACCAGGTAAGGTTCAGGCGGTCTAAATAAGTAGCTTTATCGCCGATTGGAGAAACAGGCTGTTTGATAATAGTATTTGGTGGAAGGTACAAAGCAAGTAGTTCAGGTGTATCCTGTACAACAATTTCGTGTCTTTCAGACCATTTATCATTCTGCCAGAAATCACGGCAGATGATAGTCTGGCCAGGCTTAAAATGGGAAGAGTTTCCCATAAACTCCTTACAGCTCCGGTTTTTGTTTATGCCAGTCGGTCGCCTGCTGGTAAGCATGGCCTATCCTGAGTAGAGTTTCTTCTGCGAAAGGTTTGCCGATTATCTGCATTCCTACCGGCAGCCCTTCGGAGAAACCGGCAGGAATAGAAAGTGCAGGAACACCGGCTATATTTATGGGCAGGGTACAGACATCACTCAGGTACATCTGGAGTGGATCATCCGTTTTTTCGCCTATCTTGAAAGGTAC
>MGML01000050.1 GCA_001796415.1 Chloroflexi bacterium RBG_13_46_14 | reverse complement strand
TCTGCCAATCCTGAACGACCGAGTCACCGGGTAGCCAGTTATTTGAAAGGAAACGGCTACACAATTATTCCGGTAAATCCGTCAATAGAATCGACCCTGGATGAAAAAAGCTATCCCGACCTGAGCAGCATTCCGATTAGTGTGGATGTGGTAGACATCTTCAGGAAACCAGAGGATGTTCTACCGATCGTCGAGGAAGCAGTGAAGATTGGTGTAAAAACGGTCTGGATGCAGGAAGGCGTGATAAACGAGGAAGCTGCCGAATACGCCCGAATGGCCGGACTGCGAGTGGTTATGGACCGGTGTATGCTCAAGGAACACCAGAGAATCTATAACAGCGAGTATTAACATACCGTCATGGAAAAGGTATACGGGGGGATAGAGGCCGGAGGAACCAAGTTCGTCTGTGTTATCGGCACGGGACCGGATGATATGCGTGCCGAAACAGTATTCCCTACGACAACACCGGACGAAACAATCGAGCGAGCGGTAGACTTTTTCAACGGGTACTGCGGTACGGATTTACTTTCGGCGGTAGGAATCGCTTCTTTCGGGCCATTAAACCTTGACATTAACTCGCCTGAATACGGGTATATCACGAAAACACCCAAATCCGGCTGGAAACATACCGATATCATGGGTATGGTGAAATCGTCGCTGGGATTACCTGTTACGATCGATACCGACGTGAACGGAGCTGCCCTAGCCGAATACCTCTGGGGAGCCGGAAAAGGTGCTGACAGCCTGGTTTACATTACGATTGGTACCGGCATCGGCGGTGGGGGAATGGTCAACGGCGGACTTATCCACGGGCTGGTGCATCCCGAAATGGGGCATATCCGCATTCCTCATGACCGTGAAAATGATCCCTTCGAGGGCTGCTGCCCCTATCATGGAGATTGCCTGGAGGGACTGGCTTCCGGTAAGGCGGTGGAATTACGCTGGGGTAAACCAGCGGAGGAACTGCCCGAAGGCCACCCCGCCTGGGAACTGGAAGCGCATTACCTTGCCCTGGGAATAGGGAATATTATCTGCACGCTTTCTCCTGGACGGATCATTATCGGCGGCGGACTGATGAAACATCCTTCGCTGCTTCCGAAGGTTAGAGAAAAGACCAGGGAATACCTTAACGGGTATATCAATTCACCAAGGATAACGGAAGATATCGAACACTACATAGTTATCCCTGAACTTGGCGATCATTCAGGAGTACTCGGAGCGATAGCTCTTGCCCGGATGTGCGGCTAGTCTGCTCCGGTACCGCCCATAATACTGCCGAACAGACCACCAGGTGAATCGAAGTACCGGCTGTCCGGTGAAATTTCAGTCCTGCTCTCAAGACTTATCTTTGCTGCTTTGATTACGTCATCGCGTGATACCGTATCTCTGCCGTTAAGCCGGGCAATCGCCTGTGACTGCTCATAGGTCGCTATACTGGCTCGAACGCTGGCCGGTCGGGAGAAATGGCTGCTTGTCCTGGTAGCCTGTGACATTTTTACAGCATTATTGATTAGAGAGTCGTCTATCGTAACGTCGGGCAGTCGCCTGGCGTACCGCTTGATGATATCTATTTCCTGTTCCTCGGTGGGGTAGCCGATATGGATACGCTCGAAACGGTCGCCAAGTGTTTCCGATATCCTCTCAGCGCCGGCATATTCTTCCGGATTCTGGGTTGCGATGACGACGGTATCGACCATTATGTTAAGTTCAAAACCGGCGATAGTCGTCGTTCTTTCTTCGAGTACCTCGATAAGCGTATTCTGAGTGCGTTCCGGGACACGGTTCAGTTCGTCGATAAACAGGATTTTCCGGTGGGCTTTCTGTATCTTCCCCGGAGTAAACGCCTGGGGATCATGAATTCCGCACTGCATCGCTACCACGGGATCGATATCGCCCAGCAGGTCTTCCGGCATCAGTTCCGGAGAACCCTGAACCCTCACAAACCGTCTTTTACCGTCTATCTTGACCGGTTCGGGTAACGGATTAATGCCAAGACATTCAGGGCACTGGGGATTCTGGGGATCGCAGTTATACCGACATCCGGAGACGACGTACATCGATGGTAAGAGTCCGGCAAGGATCCTGGCAACAGTGGTTTTCCCAATACCCGGAGGTCCCTCCAGGAGCAGGTGCCGACCTGAAATAGTTACCGCCAGAATAGCTTCCTTGGTTTCATCCGAAGCATAAAATCCTTCCAGCGGATCTTTCTTTTCACTCAGTTTTGTCAGTATCGACCTGCTTAACTCTTCCCTTAATTCCATTTCTCCCCCTGTCGGATAATTATCATCGCTATCTCACTATATCATAATCGCTCTCAGGTCATCGGGACGGACGACCCTTTTTACCTCTCCGTGACCTGCTTTTGCGATGCTTTCTACCAGATTTTTCCCGGCAGCTTTTTCGTCTGTTATGTGTATTACAGATGTCTCGATTCCGGCTGCGGATGCATTCCGAGCTTCGATGACCGCGTATTCTCCCGTCATATCCTTTTTATCGGATTTTTCGAGTTTCTCGATGGCTTTCTGAGTTATGGCGGTGGGCTCTCCATCCGTTATCAGCATTATTACCTTCCGGTTCCGGCTTCGTTCCCGTTTCAGGATGGTTCCTGCGCATTTGAGACCGTCGCCGATATTGGTGTTGCCGCCCGATGTGATTCCTGTAATGTACCTCATTACGGTGTCTTCACTGTCGGTGGGTGGCACTTCTGCTTTTCCAAGGTCGTCGAAAGTGACTACTCCAACCCTGTTGCCGTTCCGTAGTGCATCCCTGGCTATGGCTGCGGCTGTAAGTCTTGCCATAATCAGCTTTCGATGGAATCCCATCGAGCCGCTGGAATCTACGCACAGCAGGATATCTGACTTTGGTTCGCGGTGCTCTTTCAGGAATATTCTCAGGTCGTGCCTGTTAATCTCAGAGGTTTTACGCCTTCTCCGGGCGATTTCTCTCATCGTCCGGCGTATCGAAATATCCCTGAATACGTCGCCGGTCACATATCTGCGGGTATCCTGACTGCGTTCCGTGGCATGCTTACTGAACTTACGCCTGGTATCTCTTTCATTATCATTTTTCGGTATTCCAGATAACAGGTTTTTAAGCATAATATCCATGGCTTTATAGGTGATTGAAAAATGTGTGCCTTCTTTGTTCGATTCAACAAACCCCTGTTTTTCGAGGAAGTCGACAATCACCTTGAGGGCGTACCAGTTGCGTTTAGGCAGACTTAAATCGCTGTCTCCCTGAGACTGTTTGATGTGGTAGTACACGTAAATATCCTGGAAGTCCAGTTCCTTCTGCCACTGCTTATCCCTGGCTTCCATCAACTCCATTACGGTTTCTGCTATCTCCGCACCGGACACCTGTGCCTGGAGATAGGATGCGGCATTAAGCATATCCTCCAGTTTCTTCTTCTGGTACCTGTAATCTCCCTCCGAGATTTCACCGTTGATCAGTTTCTGTTCGAGTTGTCCCATCATGTCTTTCAACGCTTTTTCAAGTGAGGGGTACCAGTTTTTCCGGGCTGTGTACCTGTCATCTTTGGCCATCTTTTTCATCGAGAGTCCCGAGCTGTCTATGCTGTCATCAATAACCTCATAATTACCGTCATATTCGTCATCATATTCTTCGAATTCTTCGCTTTCGAGTGTCCGGGAAAGACTGAGATTCTGGAGGGCTGCCATGAATTCATCGAGGGTAAGCTTTTTAGTTTCTTTTTTATTCTCTTTATTCCACTTTTCCTTTGAACTGCCTTTGGTATACAGGACTTCCCGGACGATCGACCGGATTATTTCCTCGGCTGAACTGCTGGTGCCCTGTCTCGTGGATATCCTGGGCGGCAGGGTAATCATTGCCGCTTTCTCCAGGCCGGATCGGGTCAAGCCCTGGTCTCCGATGAGGGAGAAACCTTCGAGTACCTGCTTCAGGGCGAGAGTTCCCCGGACGCTGGAGCCGCGCACTATTTCAGGGTGATTACGGGTACGCTGTACGATTGCTGTAATCAGGCTTACAGCTTCACTCTCCGTTAACTTTTTATCCTTTTGGGCTGGGTTAGATCTGGTTTCGGCCAATTTGTCGATACTCGTCACGCAATTTATCCGGGAGAAGTGTCTCTCCCTGTCCTGATTTTATTTTACTGTATTCAAGCACGGCATTGCCACTTTCAGGCGCGGGAGGTATTGTAGTACTCCGATTGTTTACCAGGCCCGGATTGACGAATTTTATTTAAAAGAGTAATTTAATTCTTAATGGACTCTGACTCCAGGCGTCCCCGTATTTTTTATGGATGGTATATAGTAGCTGCCAGCCTGGTTAATCTGCTCTATACAGGCGGAGTAGCTCATTTTGGTTTTACCGCCGTTTTCGAACCCATCGCAGACGAATTCAAGTGGAGTTATGCCCAGATTTCACTGGCGTCTTCACTCCGCGGTCTTGAAATGGGACTTCTCGCCCCTGTGGTAGGTTTCCTTGTCGATAAATGGGGTCCGAAGAAAATGGTCTTCGGCGGCAGTATATTTCTCTGCCTGGGATTTCTTCTACTCAGCAGGGTTGAATCACTTCTGGTATTCTATCTGGCTTTCGTTCTGATAGCATTCGGCATGAGTTTCAGCGGCGGGACGGTCATTATGACGGCGGTGGCCAACTGGTTTCAGAAAAAAGCAGGTCTCGCGATGGGTATCGTGGTCTCCGGATTCGGCCTGGGTGGGCTGCTTATCCCGGTTGTCACTCTGCTGGTCGATACTTACGAATGGCGTACGGCAATGGTTATTATCGGCTTTGGCACGCTTGGAATCGTATTGCCTTTGTCCTTCATTATGAGACGTAAACCCGAAGACTATGGTTATCACCCGGACGGTGAAGTCAGCACTGGATCCGAAACTGAAATTGTAAAAAATGAGTCAGTCCAGAATACAGGCATGACCGTCCGTCAGGCATTGAGAAGTAGGGTTTTCTGGCAGTTGTCGATAGCATCTTGCTGTCATTCATTTTTACTCGGAGCTGTAGTTACTCATATGATGCCTTATCTGAGCAGTCTCGGTGTCGAGAGATCGATGGGAAGTTTCATCGCTATGATACTTCCTGTAGCCAGTATTGCCGGCCGGCTCAACGGAGGATGGCTGGGTGACAGGTACGGAAGGAAGCAGGTTTTCACGTTAAGCTTTTTCCTGATGACAATAGGTGTTTTCATATATGGATTCGTTGATGCTGGCAGGCTGTGGCTGCTGGTACCGTTTATTCTAACTCTCAGCCTCGGCTGGGGCGGCAGCGTCACCACCAGGCTGACCTTACTCAGGGAGTATTTCGGTAGACGGAGTTTCGGTACGGTTATGGGATTTATGTCCGGTGTGATGATGATCGGACATATAACCGGTGCCCCTCTGGCTGGATGGATATATGATACCTGGGGAACGTACAGGTTTGCCTGGCTGGCCTACGGGGCGGTTACTCTGCTCGGGGCATTCCTGGTCTTTACCCTTCCCGCTGTAAAGAATGATCCTGAAACCGAATAGAGAAAAAGAAGAACCGCCGGTTAACCAACGTAATCTGAGTGCCCTGTTGTTGAATGAATTACCTGAATGATGTTAATATTCTTTGGACTTCTAATACACGTTTACACTGAAAATAAGAAAAAAGACAGGAGTATAGTAAATATGGCAATGAGTGGTCTCCCGGTAAATTGGGGTGAAATGAATCGTGTACAGAAGCGGGAATACAGATTAAGTCGCATGCTTGATACCGATGGAATCAGGTTTGTAAGTCCGGAAGCCGAGAAAAATTATAAACTACGGGCGCAAAGGCAGATCGATGTATATAACGTTACGGAACCCGACCAGGTTCCTGTTA
>MGML01000049.1 GCA_001796415.1 Chloroflexi bacterium RBG_13_46_14 | reverse complement strand
ATTCGCTACGGACGCGGCAAATTTCCAGTTACCGAATCCGGCAAAGGCACCCTGGAGAATGGGATATTTACAGCCCAGCAGATCCGTTATCCTGGTTTTCCAATTCATGTCTCTCACCCCGTGATACCGAGTATAGCACAGGTATAGTTGTTTACATACATTTAATGAAGACAAGCGGCACCAGGAATAACGCACGCTGGGTGATTGAAGTGATGAAGGCTTCTCTGGCTTTTCCGATCGCGACGAACACCATGGACCCTGTTAAGAGGAGTAATATCAACTCCGAATCAAAGGCTTAAAGTCTACAAATGTGTAGACGAATGGTTCAAAATCTATCACCGAAAGAGTGGTTTATTCATACCAGGAATTGATACTATTCCATGACACCAGGATGGGCAGCCTGAACAATTACGACCAGTATAAGGAGATGCTCGAGCTATATAGTAAATCGGCCGAATCATGGGTAAGCAAGATATTTATTGATCTATGTGTTACATCCGTTAACAGTTAACAAAGATGGGAATATTTATTCTTCAGTTCGGTTAGAGTATAATATGAGTAAGTCACTAAAAGGAATAATCAATGGCAACAGAACTCAGAGACATGAAAAATACGCTTGCCCTTCACACCGATACAACCCTGGTGGAACGCAGGCTTAAGAAACTAAAATCTTATATATATTCTGTTCCGTATTATGATTCCTATAATGATAAGATAATTGGCGTAGATATGTTTTTTGATAAGTCAGCCAGGTATACCCTTCGTAAGTTTGTTAAATCCAGTCAGCTGCCACTATTGTAAATACACAGATTAGGGTTATTTATGTAAAATGATTTCCCCTGCTACTCTCCTGGTATTGCGTTATCAGAATGTAAACGTTTATAATTTCAGGTAAATACGGAATAAGTACTCTGGTGTAAATTATGCGACTTTGTGCATATTGGGATTGTATGGAGGAAGTTGATGAAGGGATGTCATTCTGCCGCGAGCATGGTAGAATGTTGAACCGGCAACTGATAGATAAATGTCCCAAGTGCGGCAGATATAAAGATTCAAGACAGAAATATTGCCCGGACTGTAATTACGGCCGACCGGTCGCAGATTGGAAAGTATCCAGCCGTAATCTCGAAGAAGTAACCGAGTTTATAGAACCTGCCTCCCCAACGGAACCGGTAACCAGCTACGGAAATTACTCATCCGCATTAACCCGTTCAAGTGCTTCTCCACCTGCCAGGGGAGAAGCAATGTGTCCAAGTTGCGGCTCTGTAAATCTCACTTATAAAGAAGTTTTCGATTATTTCAGGTGTAACGCTTGCGATACAACGTTTGTCACGCCTGTTTACAGTTATGGAGAAACCGGTTTTAAGACCGGAGGGACACCCCCTCCTCAACCGGTAAACCGACAGAACGTAAGCCAACCTCCGGTTCAGCAACCTCGTTATCGAAGAGAAGAACCTTATATACAACCACCACCACCTCCTCAGCCTCCGCTACCTCAGCGGCAGGATCCTCGTGTCCAGCAGCAGCCGGCGCAATGGCTGGGATCCTACGCTCAACAGCCGCCGGTACAATGGCAGGAACCTCAAGTTCAGCCATTACCGATACAGAGGGAAGAAACTCGTCCCCCGGTTAAAAAAAACCCATGGCCTTTATCGTCCGGCAAAATTCCTAACCTCGACATTATGAGGAGACATGAGCTGGAAGAGCGAGCGATGAACCAGAGAGCTATTAAAACACCGGGGCAAAAAAGTAATCTGGGCTGGATTTATCTGTTAGTAGTAATCTGTATTATTGCTCTCATCGCACTGCTGGGATGGTTCTTCTTTAATGAACAATTATTATCTGTAATTGACTCATTATAATAGAAGAAAAAATCCCTTTGACATATGGTTAATTCTGTTATAACATTAAGACTACGATAAAATTACTCTCGTGGATAACTTGAAGGAATACCTGATTCGTTAGAGAGGTGAACCATGTTAACAATGTATATACCGATTATTATTTTCACGGTACTAATCGCTGCTTTGGTTGTTGGGGCATTTTACGTTCGAAGAAAAATGTAATAGACCAGGAGTTTCATCCTGAGTGAAATAAGCCGGATTTAGTCTATAAAAACAGCGACATCGGGTAAACTACCGATGTCGCTGTTTTGTTATATTAGCCATAAGCTAGTTTAGACATTTTTTATCATGATTTTCAGGAGGATATCGTGGACAGAGTAAAAGATAAAGTAGCGATAGTGACCGGAAGCGCCTCCGGAATAGGCAAAGCATCCGCTCTGCTTCTCGCTGAAGAAGGAGCATCGGTGGCCATAACCGATATAGCTGATGAGGCAGGAAAACAGACAGTTGAGGAAATTACAGGTAAAGGCGGAATTGCTGCCTACTGGCATATGAATGTATCCAATGAGAAAGAAGTAGAAAAAACATACTCGGAGATTAACAGGAAATATGGAAAGATCGATATCCTCGTAAATAACGCCGGTATCCCCGGCCCTCCGAAAGAAACTCATGAACTTACCGCGGAGGAATTTGACAGAGTTATTGATATCAACCTGAGGGGAGTATTTTTCTGCACGAAACACGTACTGGGTTACATGAAACAGGCCGGCGGGGGGAGTATCGTAAACATGTCATCCATGCTGGGCCTTATAGGAGGAGAAGACCTTGCCTATCACGCTTCGAAAGGCGGCGTCCGTCTTATGACAAAATCGGATGCCACCACTTATGGTCCTTATAATATTAGAGTAAATTCGGTGCATCCCGGATATATTTTAACCCCTCTTTTCCGGGGAATCGCTGCGAGGAGTCCCAAAGGCGCCGATGTGTTCATGAAAGAAATGGCTGAAGCTATACCGTTAAAGCGGCTTGGTACTCCGGAGGATATAGCCAAGTGTATCCTGTTTATTGCTTCCGATGAATCCAGCTACATCACCGGTACCGAGTTTATTCTCGACGGAGGATTTATCTTGCAATAGTGGAGATATCACTTACGGCAATCCTTGATACGACTTATCCCCCGTTTACTTTGACTGAAAGTTCCTGCTTTATCGCTTTCAGGCAGCTTTCTATCGTTTTATAATATATTCCAACTGTCTGCGCTTCATTTTCCGGACTGATCAGACCGAGGTAATACTCTATTTCACTATCTTTCAGTTTTTCAGCGGATTCCAGCAGTTTTTCTTTTGATTCAACCAGAGCTTTGGTGTCGAATTCACCTTCGAGCAGACTTTCGGAATTCTGAGTTGAAACAAGCTGAACAAGGAAATCGATATAGGCTCGTACCTCGGTGTTTTTTGTTTTAATTTCCGCCAGTTCCGTTGAGAGAGACTCTACTTCTTGTTCAAGTACCGTACGTTTTTCATCGAGTTTTTCCAGGTCTTCTTTTAGTTTATCGTACTGTTGTACCGATAATTCCGGGTAACATGACGATATAAAAAGACATAAGCCTATGAAAACAATGATTATTGATTTCCAAGCCATTGCTACTGCCTCCTTCACAGTTTGATCCGGTTAAGCGGTACCGGGAGTGCACCGAAAGGCCGTGGAAATAGTAAAGTGATTTCTTATTTGTCTAAGCGGATCGTATGATATACCTGCTATATCAAGTAATGGATTTATAACCAAAGTAGAATCGAAACATTCCGAATCTACGACCAATCGGATATTCATTGAACCATTATAGTGTAAACCTGCTTATCTGGCAATACTTACATACCCCTGATTGTGGTTCGGGTAGTATACCGGTAACCTTATGGTCAGTGTATTGCGGAGGTACAATAAACTTTTCTCAGGATGGGGAACCGGGAATATCTTCGGTGTTAATCAGCATCCAGCGTTTCTCCTGGTCAATTCTCTTGTTCTCACGTGCTTTCAGACGTTCAATTTCGAGTTTTGCTTTTTCATTTTCCTGTTTAAGAGTTTTAAGTTCTTTCTCAACCACCGGGAGTCTTTTAAGAGCGTTGAATGCACTAATAATAAGGTCGATGTGTGTATCAAGAGATTCAATATTTTCCTGTGGCGGTGTTTCCGATTTTATTAAAACCGGTTTCTGCGCAGCAACGTTCGCGCTGTCAATTTTCTCTGTAGAGCTAACGAACTCAACTGTTTCTTTTCCGGTTCGCGCTGCCCTTTTGTCAGGCAGTAGACCTTTATTGATAAACTCTTTTCTATGGAGGTCTATTGCCTGTCGGCTGACTTTAAATCGTGCCGCAATCCTCTGGGTGGTCTCTCCTTTTCTCAACAGTTCGAGGATTATATCTTTGTCGACTATGGCTTTTCTTGCCATTATTCTGCACCTTAGTAATTTAGCAACAATATAACAAAAGGTAACGAATTTGTCAAGTTATTATTTTAGGCAAGTTATATTAAGGCAAATTTACTTTTATAGATTTCATATTCTTTGACAGTTCTCCGAGAGTTACATGTCCCTTGTGTTTTTTCATCATCTCAACGTACTTGAAAACATTCTTGGCTTTCCCTCTTACTTCTATTATCTCCTTCATTTCTTGCCTCCATTTACTTTACTTGCCTTAATTATCTAATATTGCGTTAATATATGCAAGTATCGTAAAGGCAAGTTAGAATTAATGGCAAGTAACTACGCAAGTAAAACGATAATTTGCCGTATCATTTTCTTAATATTCCTCTAGATATCGCAAGAAAGCTCGCAAATTCTATATTTTCAAGCGTGGAAATAAATGGGAGAGCAAATCAATGGAAATAAAAAATGGGCTCGGTAGGGATCGAACCTACGACCAATCGGTTATGAGCCGACCGCTCTGCCGCTGAGCTACGAGCCCGCGTGCTGCCAGGGAACTGCCTCCCCTGCTGGAGTAAATATTATAAACACAAAAGTACATGAGGGAAGATATAGCGTGCTTATCTACAGGAAATATAATATAGTAACCAATTTGTGAAGTCAACCGCGAAGAAATATTCCGAAAGAGGTGTGGATAAATATATCTTTGATATGGTTAAATACTTGAACCGAAAGCACGACCGTGGGAGAACGTAGCATGGATGGACTTATTGAAAAAGCTGCCAGAGATCTGGTGGATTCTAAATATGCCATTGCACTGACAGGAGCCGGTATTTCCACGGAATCCGGTATCCAGGATTATAGAGGACCATCCGGTTTATGGACATTGAATCCGGAAGCTGAGAGAAGGGCATATAGAAGCTATGAGGAATTTATGAGGGATCCAGGCGATTGGTGGGAGAATGCGCTGTCAAATGCACAGAAAAGCACATTCGGTGTGGGAAATATGAGTGAAGCTGAACCGAATGCCGGACATTATATACTAGCAGAGCTTGAGAAAATGGGTATTATCAAGTGTGTTATTACTCAGAACGTCGATTCCCTCCATGAGAAAGCAGGGACTGTAAATCTTCTC
>MGML01000048.1:4191-6469 GCA_001796415.1 Chloroflexi bacterium RBG_13_46_14 | reverse complement strand
CCTGTCGGTATAGTTAAATCCATTTTTCAGCATGGAAGAGCCGATATTCAATCTTCCACCGGCTGAATAAGCATGAAAATTATATCTTGCTATGCTGGGACACACGTTTACGTACTGTTCTCCTTTTACCTGCTGCATAGGGATAAACTTGCAGGTAGAGCAGCGGCAGCACATACCCATATCGCCCTGGTATTGTTCCAGTCCCATCTTTAGCTACCTCCTAATTTGTTCAGTAATATCCCGCTTCGATAATTCCTCACTAGAAGCACACCTTTCCCGGATTCATCACATGATTCGGGTCGAACATATTCTTTAGTTTGTTCAGGACTTTTATCGATGCCGCGTCTCTGTTGACAATCATTCCTGTGTTCGGTCCGTAAGGTCTTGAGAAGAAAGCATCTCTTCCCAGCAGCGCTTTGACAGCTGAAGAAGATAACTCTCTCACCTTACCTGCTTCATTGTGGTTGTCGGGATCATAGAACAGGCTGAATTCACAGTGAACGCCCGTACCCTGAACGATCGGCTGAATATATATGCCCATATCCGATGCAGGATATCCTGCTTTCTCTACCTGGTTGTACATGGTATAAATCTGGTTATCCAGTTTATCGTTAATGGTCAGGAACATAACATCCTCGCATGCTCCTTTGTAACGCAGTTTCCAGTATGGTTCTGCGGATGGCTGCTGTACTGCCTTCAGTATTTCATTGGCTGATACGTCACCGACCGATTTAACCGCTTCGATGCCGAGTCTCTGCGTTATATCCGTGATACCCTTTACCTGAGAACTGACACGTTCTTCAGGGTAAACTTCATAACCGGCAACGTTGTAGAACAGTATCCACAGCGGTAATGAATCTCTTAGTTTCTGGTAATCTTTCGGCCATTTTTTAGCTGAAACAGCCGCCAGGTTCACGTTATTGAGAATAAAGCATTCGTTTACCATTTTAAGTCTGACAAGCCATGAGGTTAGTTCCATCAGCGTATCGAGATTGTTCGAACCTACGACGAATGGTTCTTCCAGGCCTGGCAGCAACTCACATCTCATCGATGCCCAGGTAACAATACCTATGGTCCCCTGCGAGCCCTGGATTATCCGGTGCCAGGAAGCTACTCCCGGTCCGTACGGCGCTTTCTGTATGCCGCCGACCTTCCATTGTTCTTCTACCGAACCTGGCCCTGCCGCCTGCCCGGTCCTGAATTCGTCACCGGAACCGAAAATTACCTCGACGCATGCCAGAGGATCCGAGATATCCCACTGGTACCTGGGCATTATCACCGGTTCTCTCTCCAGTAGACTGCCGACAACGGTCTTTGATTTCCGCGGCATCAACGGCATATTCAGTCTGATGCCTGCTTTCTCTGCCGCGGGTATCAGTTCTCCGAAGGTTACCCCCGGTTCGACCATCGCCACCCTGCGGGGACGGTCGACACTTATTATCTTCTTCATTCTGCTCAGGTCTACCACCATGGCGCCTCCGATTCCCGGTACGGTATCGCCCCGGAAATGCGGCGGTCCTGAACTGACGGGTACCAGCGGAGTTCGTGTATCGTTGGCAAGATTTACCAGTTTCTGTATCTGCTTTGCATCAGCAGGTTTAACTACATAAGCCGGTCTTATCCTGTTGACGAAACTGACATCACTGGAATACTCTTCCAGTACGGCCGGATCATCGCTGACGTTGCCGGCACCGACGATCCTGACCAGTTTTCCCTTCTGGATCATTATATCCCCCTTTCTTTTCACATAATATTAACAGCTCTTATTATGAGGGAATGCCCATGTTACTTACAGGATAGTAGTTATATTTACCTTTAATGTCAAGAGGTGTGTTAAATATTCAGATTTATCAGCCCCACCATTTCCAGTCCACGGAAAATCATCGTCACTGCAATTGCAGCAAGCAGAAGATTGAATATATTGGAAACGGCTCTCAGACCACCAATTCCCATGAATCCGGCAATACGGTTACCCAGCATCAGGATTATCCATGCAACCAGTATATTAAGTACAAAGGAGATTAATACTATATATATGGGATACTGCCCTGCCAGAAGCAGCAAAGTAGTTATGGTTGCAGGGCCTACTAACAAAGGTGTTCCTATGGGTACTACAGCAACCATTTCTTCCTTGACGGCATTAACCATCCGACCGGTGAGTATATATTTTGATGAAAGTATCAACAGAATCAATCCGCCGCCTACAGCGAAAGCCCCGACTGAAATCCCCATGATGTTTAAAATAAACTGGCCGAAAAACAGGAAAGCCAGCCCGACA
>MGML01000048.1:1374-4174 GCA_001796415.1 Chloroflexi bacterium RBG_13_46_14 | reverse complement strand
AGCAATGTGTATCATCTTCCGCCGTTCGAATTTCGTCATATCCTCGCTGAGAGAAATAATGATAGGCAGGTTTCCCAGCGAATCTATCACGATAAACAGCGGCACGAAGGTTAATAATAACTGGTTAAGCCATTCCGGCACTTAAGTCTCCTTTATTAATAGTCCGTTGGGGCGTTCAGTTTTCTTTCCTGGTCTCTCCGGATTTATCTTCAGAACCAAAACTTTTCAGCTTTTCAGCCATTTCTCTCAGTTTCTTATCAACCAGGTAATTCATGGTAACTTCAGGATAGGTCCCGTCATCCTGTTTTTCACCTGCCGGAATTCCCGTCAGGATTTCTATTCCCTCGTCGATGGTCGTTGCCGAGTATATATGGAACTTGCCTTCCTTGACCGCATCCACGACTTCTTCATCCAGCATCAGGTTCCTCAGGTTCTGTGCCGGTATCAATACGCCCTGTTCACCGGTAAGCCCTTTTTCTTTACAGATCTGGTAAAATCCCTCTATCTTTTGATTTACTCCACCTATAGGCTGTATTTCTCCCGTCTGGTTTACCGAACCGGTAACCGCCAGACTCTGTTTGATCGGTATTTCCGACAAACTGGACAGGATAGCGTATAATTCCGTAGACGAGGCGCTGTCGCCATCCACACCGGAATACGACTGCTCGAAGCAGAGACTCGCCGAAAGTGAAAGCGGCTTATCCTGGGCGTATTTCCACCCCATGTAGCCGCTGAGGATCATTACTCCCTTATTGTGAGTCGGTCCGCTCAGCTGGGCTTCCCTTTCGATGTTGATAAATCCACCGCGTCCAAGATAAGTCTTGGCTGTAATTCTCGAGGGTTTACCGAATGTTATGTCACCTAATGAGTACACACTCAAGGCATTCACCTGTCCAACTTCAGCGCCATCGGTGTCAATCATTATCGTACCCCGGTCTATCATGTCCCTCAGCCGTTCATCCGGAAGATTATGCCGGAAACGCCTTTCGTCAATAGCTTTCTGGACGTGACTGGCAGTTATGAACCGTGCATTTTCCTTCGAAGCCCAGTAATTCGCTTCTTCTATCCATTCCTTGACCTGGGCAAACCGCGATGACAGCCTTTCCTGGTCGGCTACCATTCGAGCCGAATATTCGATCACTTTGGCTACACCGGTGGGATCGAAATGCCTGGTTTCGCATTCGTCGCAGCATCCCGAGAGAAACGCCGCATATGCCAGCACGTTTTCTTTTGTATTCTCGATTTCGGAGTCGAAATCTGCTTTTACCTTGAATATCTCCCAGAAATCCTCGTCGTACATCGACAGCATCTGGTAAAGGTTCGCGTCACCACTGAGAATCACTTTCACTTTTATCGGCATAGGTTCCGGCTTCAATCCCTGTGGTGCGACCAGTCCGAACTGTTCAACCGGGTCTTCAATTCTGGCCTCCCTGTTCTTGATAGCCCGTTTCAGGGCGGGCCAGACTCCCGGATTGGTTAGAATATCGGTTGCATTCACCAGTAAATATCCGCCGCTGGCTATATTCAGCGAACCGGCTTTCAGCATTGTATGGTCGCTGAGATATCCACCGAACAGGAATCTTCTCTCTATCTTGCCAAAAATATTACCAAAGTTAGGATTACTCTCGACAATTACCTGAGGTCCCTTAGCGGCGCTGTTATCCACGAATATGTTAACCTGGAAAGGCAAGAACGGATTTCTTCCTCCCATAACCTGACTTACCGGAACTCCGAGGGCAGGATTCACCGGCTCTTCGGCGCTCTTGAAGATATCCAGGTTATCGAGTATATAGTCCTTCAGCCCTTCAAGGTACTCTTTAATTTTAGGCACCTCCGAATATGCCGTTATAAGCGGCGCGAAGAGACCTGACACAGTATATTCACCTATTTCTTTATCGAGTTGCTGCAGGCGTTCCATATTCTTGGTCTGCATCTCACTTGCTTCTTCAAGGCTGGCCATTACCTTTTTGCGGATCTCCGCCTGTTTCTCCGTTATTCCTTTTCTCGCATCTTCTCCCAGCGCCAGGTATTCCTGTTCCTGCATCGGGCGATCTTCCAGCATCGGATAAAGTGCCGGACCCGTTGGGGTCATCTGCAGTATAAAACCCTGCTGACGGGCTTCACTCGCCAGTTCTTCAAAAAGCTTTTGTTGTTCAGCACGCACTTCTTCGACCGTCTTTTGCTTCTGTTCTTTGTAATCATCACTGTCGAAAGCCTGTCCTAAACCCTGGCGTATCTTATTAAGCAACGCTTCCATTTCATCACGAAAGAGCTTTCCACGCCCCTGCGGCAGGCTGGCGATTATTGGTGAGTCGTTTTCCTTGAAATTAAAAATATAGCACCAGTCTTTCAGGTTGAATTCAACTCCCTGTTTGGACTTCTCATTGATCACTCTCTCTATATACGACTTCACCATCGAAGTCTTGCCGGTGCCGGTAATTCCAGCGACGTAAATGTTGTATCCTGAATTTTCCATGTTAAGGCCGAATTCTATCGCGCGAGTAGCTCTTTCCTGACCAACGAATTCCCGCAGCGGAGCAAGGTCTTTCGTGCATTCGAAATCGAAAAGACCGGGATCGCATTTCCATCGCAGTTTTTCAACCGGTACTTCATATTTTGTTTGATCCATGGTACCTCCTTTTCAACTGTTATCACATGACTAAATCGTATCTAGCATATTACATTGGTTTGTTAAGAACATCAAGCGGGTCTTCATGGCTACTTACACTGCGAGTAATTATGTATCTATCAAGTGTAAAGCATTTTATTGAGAGTAAAACAGTCTCAAAATGTTTTACAA
>MGML01000048.1:0-1339 GCA_001796415.1 Chloroflexi bacterium RBG_13_46_14 | reverse complement strand
CTTAAACAGGTGGGAAAGTTTGGAAATGGTACAGAGATATACCAGGGGTGTTACTTTTCAGGATAGTCTGAAATTCCGCAAGTCTCCGCTTTTGTGATAATTTACCTACTTGCGGTGATAGTCAGAATGGTGATAGTCAGAATAATGTAAGAATCTACTACGATTCTTTATTGGCTTTGATGAATTACAATGAATAAGAAATATCTGAAGTTTTTACCCATTTTTTCGTTGATTATTATAGTTGTTGGTGCAGTTCGTCCTTTTTTCTGGCTAGGCGTCTTAGGTCTTGTTGGATTATTAATTACACTCGCTGTGAGTGCCGGTATTATTACCTTTCCAGATAGTTTGATGCGTTTTAACCTAAGGAATAACAATTAATCTTGAGAAGATGTTCAATATCTTCTATTCTTTTTTCGGGCTAGATGACTGTCAACTCTTAATCTGCGGATAAAGTCTCCTTAGTTTTATACGTGCTGTACTGGTAGTGAATTGCCAATCGACGCCTTTCTGAGTATTGTTCCGATGCGTCTCCCAAGCAGCCAATTCATGGTTTAGCAATAGTATAGTTGAGATTCTGCGGTCTAAACACTGTCGTGTTAATGCACTTAGTTCAATCTCGGCAATATTCAACCAACTGCCATGTTTGGGTGTGTAATGGATTTCAAGACGTTTGGCCAGGTTCCGAGCTATTTCCGGTGAAAAAGCCTCATAAAGTGATGAAATAGAATGGGTGTTAAGATTGTCCATGACCAGCTTTATTTTGAGTGCATCAGGATAGTATGTTTCCACCAGGTCTCGAATCTGGTTCGCCCAATCAATTTTCGTTCTTCTTTCACAAGCTGTTACATGTCGCCATCCTGCCAACGGTTCTGTAAAAAGAAATATAGAACTGGTGCCATTACGGATATATTCACCATCATAGCGTTGTGGCTTTCCTGGTTTCATCGGGATGGGGTCCCTTGTTTCATCCAGGAGTTGAACAGGTTTTTCATCCATGCAGATGACCGGCAGGGAATCGTCAAAAGGTTGTGCATACAGATCTAGTATATCTTCCATACAAGCCACAAACGCTCCGTTATGTTGCGGCGGAATACACCAACATTTACGCAGATGTGGTTTTAGTTCGTTTTTTTAAAAGTCGGCTTACCGCTTCATGAGAGATGCTGTCTATATACTGTAACTCAACAGCTTTGTCAGCCAGAAGTCGCAACGACCATCGTGAGTATCCTTCCGGAGGATTACTGCAACTGAGAGCTATGATTCTCGCTTCGACTTCTCCGGTGATTTTTGGTTCTACCGGCGGTGTTTCTCGCTTTTTCCGTTTGATAGCCGCATCTAA
>MGML01000047.1:502-5584 GCA_001796415.1 Chloroflexi bacterium RBG_13_46_14 | reverse complement strand
ATAGCTCACGAAAGTGGGCTATATTTATTTAGCGACTGTTTATTAGAGACAGGAATTCCGCCCGCGTGGAAGGTTTACTTCGGAACGTGCCCCGCAAAGCAGAGGTCTGCATCGAACTGCCGGGTTTTCTTATGCCCCGCATCATCATGCACAGGTGTTCCGCCTGGATCACTACACCCACGCCGGAAGGATTGATCCCTTCATTGATAGCATCCGCTATCTGGCTGGTCATACGTTCCTGAATTTGAGGTCGCCGGGCTACTATCTCCACAACGCGGGCGATCTTGCTGGCACCTACGACCCGGCCTTTTTCATTGGGGATATACCCTACATGGGCTGTGCCGAAAAAAGGAAGCAGGTGATGTTCGCACATTGAATAAAAAGGAATGTCTCTAAGAATCACCATTTCACGATGGCCTTCTTCGAACTCAACAGAAAGCACTGACTTGGGATCGATATCCATACCCATAAATAACTCAGCGAACATATCGGCTACGCGCCCTGGGGTTCCTACAAGTCCTTCTCTCTCAGGATTATCACCTATCGCTTTGATCATGGATATTACAGCTTCTTTTATACCTTCGATGTCCTGCAACGCATACCCTCCTTCCCGAATTAAGAATGCCAGTAAAATCTTATCATATTTTTAGCGGTTTGTGACGCAGCAATAGAGAACTGACAAAAACTGCCAGACCTCCGGCTGCAACCCCCATCCAGAATGCGATAGTGTAGCTGCCTGTAGCATCGAAAATAAATCCGGCAACCGGTGTGCCTACCATTCCACCGGCAGTTCCGAAAAGGAGGAATGTGCCTATATAAAAACCAAAATTCTTTACACCCAGTATTTCTATTCCGGTTAACGTTTGTAAGAGACCGGCGCCCTGACGGGCAAATCCAAACACAAACGCGAATGTATAGAACAATGGCGTCGTCGTGGCAAATATGAGAATTACCAGTGATATGGTGAGAAGTAAAAAATCGATTGTCTGTAATTTTGCCGGTTTAATTTTATCAGACAGAGGACCGATAATAATGGTAGCCAGAATTCCTATTGCCGAACTGAAAGAAAGTATTCCCGCGGCGACTATCGGCTCCAGCCCGACATCGATTCCATAAGGTATAATATGTACAATTATCATCTGGGTGCTGAAACCAAAGGCGAACTGGATACATGCAAACGGCCAGAACCATTTATTCAGTAAAACATCCTTCTTAATAGAGAATCTGTCTGAACCTGATTTCTCGATCGTACTGCTTGATTTAGAAAATTGTTCCAGAGTTTGTTCAATTTCCTGAGGTGGTCGTTTCACAAACTGCGCGAGAGGTACTGTGATGGCAAACGGTAAAATACCGAGGATAACAAAGGCATGCTGCCATCCGGAACTCGATATAAGACTCTCAATCAATAAAGGTCCTACTACTCCTCCCAGGCTGAAACCAGCTGCCGGAATAGCCATCGCTATTCCCCTTCTTTTTGAAAACCACCTGGGTATCGTTGCGTTTACCGGAATAACCGAACAGGATATGGTGATACCTATCGGTAAACCGAAAGTAAAATAGAGTTGCCATAATTCAGTGGCCAGGGAGGTCAGCATGAATCCTGTTCCTAAAGAGAGTCCGGCAATAGTCATCAATATGCGCGGGTTCACACGATTACTCAATCGGCCGCTGACAAGGGAAAGAATCCCGCCGATGAGAACAGCGATAGAAAAGACACTGGACAATTCACCTCTTTCCCAACCGAATTCCTCGGTCAGCGGTTTGATGAAGACACCGAAACCGAACAGGGCAATGGCATTCATCGAGATAACAAAAAAGCTGATTGCTACTACTATCCAGCCGTAAGACATGCGTTTAAGCATTCAAATATCCCACTCGATACATAAAAATGAGTAATAACATTCTGAAAACTGAAAACCGGAATGAGTAAGTACGAAGCTTTCTAGACCAGGCCCAGGCCTTTTTCGATAGCTTCCAGGTCCGCTGGAAGTTCAAGGAACGGTTCGGGCGATTTCAGTACGATGTCGGTATCCTTGAGACCATGACCGGTTACCACGCAGACAATTTTCTTGGATGAAAAGTCCCTGCCCTGTGCTGCCATCTTTATGAGGCCGGCCAGTGAAGCTGCCGATGCGGGTTCGGCAAAGATACCGCACCTCGATGCCATGAGTTTTTGAGCGGAAAGTATCTCATCGTCGGTGACGGTATCGATGATACCGCCTGACTCATCCCTTGCCGCAACCGCCTTTTCCCAGCTTGCCGGGTTACCGATCCTGATAGCGGTAGCAACTGTCTCCGGTTTTTCGACCGGGTGTCCCAGCACTATAGGAGCTGCTCCCGCAGCCTGGAATCCCATCATTACCGGTCTGTGTCCGGCTTTACCGGCTTCATGGTACTCCTTGAATCCCTTCCAGTAGGCGGTTATGTTTCCGGCGTTACCGACCGGGATAAAAAGGTAATCCGGGGCGTCACCAAGTACATCCACTATCTCAAAAGCCGCGGTTTTCTGACCTTCTATTCGATTCGGGTTGATAGAGTTCACCATGGTAACCGGGTGTTTCTTAGTGATACTTCTCACCATGTTCAAAGCCTGGTCGAAATTTCCGTCGAGGGCTACTATTTTTGCTTTATAGACGATCGCCTGCGCCAGTTTTCCAAGAGCAATGTTACCCTTCGGAACAATGATAATGGCACTGAGGTTGCAGTAAGCGGCGTAGGCAGCTGCGGAAGCGCTGGTATTGCCTGTCGAAGCGCATATCACCGCCTTGCTGCCTTCTTCCATGGCCTTGGCAATAGCGACAACCATGCCACGGTCTTTGAACGAGCCTGTGGGGTTACAACCTTCGAATTTAAGATACAACTCACTGCAACCGGTCTCTTTTTCAAGATTCGCAGCTCTGACAAGGGGAGTATCTCCTTCCCCTATGGAAAATATGGGAGTATCGGGCGTAACGGGAAGATAGTCTTTGTAGTGTTCCAGTACTCCGGTTTTCATAATATTCCTCTATATAATATTTATACTCCATACAGAAGAAAATCACAAACCTGACAGATCTTATTATGAAACTTTGTTTGCCCGAACCATCAGAATTATCAGTCCCAGAATTACTCCCGTAACCGTGAAAACTATAATTCCTGGCATGAATGAATCCGTAATATCAACCAGTCCACCCATAAGCAGAGGACCGGAAAAGCCTCCTATTTCGGCAACGCAGAAGAAAATACCTCCTGCCAGCCCCATGTGTTTCGCCCCGACCCGAGGTTCTTCCATGATGGCAAGCATCAGAAGCGGCAGTAATGAAGGCGCGCTGATACCGTACGCTACAAGACCCAGAGTGCGCACCCAGGAAGACGCGATATAGGACAGCAATAATCCGGCTGACGCCAGGATCGACAGTACAGCTATATATCTTCCTCTTGACTTCCCTGGGATAAACCTCGGTAAAAGCAGAACTGCCGGAATAGCCGCGATTAGTGGAACAGCCGCCAGAAATCCGGCTTCTTCAGGTGTGAAGCCGCGGTTTTCTAGCATTTTCGGCAACCAGTGAGAAAAACCATGTTCAACGAACAACGTTAGCAGTCCTGCTGCAAGGACCACCCTTACATTCCTCACTTTTACAAGTGCAAGAAACGAGTCTTTTAATAGTGTAGCGGCTGTTGCCCCTCCCTGGCCTGAATCCCTGGCAAAAATTCCCCAGACGAAAGCGAAAACCAGCGTCAGAATACCATAGTAAAGCAGGGTCAATCGCCAGCTTTCTCTGGTAAGAGGCATCATTATACTATTCGTAGCCGCGATAGAAAACAACCCGCCTATCCAGGGCGCGGTGGTGTAAATGCCTACTGCCGCAGCGCGGTCGTTTCCCCTGAACCACGATGAGACTACCTTGGGCGCGCCGATGGAGATAAGCGGTCCGCCGATCCCGAATAACGCTACCAGCGGCAGGAGGGTCATGAATCCGGTGGCATAATACCGAAGTCCCTCCGAGAAACCGATAATCAGGGCTCCGACGAAGAGTGATTTCCTGATTCCCCATTTATCGATCGCGAACCCGGCGAATACCGCAACCGGGATATATACAAGCTGCCAGCTTCCCATTATGAAACCCATTTCGCCGTATGTCATATCGAGATCTCTGAGTATCGGCGTGACGAGTGGTGGAAGCGATCTCATGCAGAGCCCGAAGGAAGCGTAGAGCAGCCAGACGGCAGCCAGGACTACCCATCGGTACTTACTCTGATGAGATTCAGAAGCAGCTTCGTTGATTATATTGGACAATTAACCTATCCCTGAGATTTCGGGCAGAGTAAAATAAACGTGTAATAATCCCATTTTACCGGTATGGTAAAATGAAAGGCAAATATATAAAAGGGCAGGGGAGATCTACTCGCGGTGGAATTTACAAAAATGCAGGGTGCCGGCAACGATTTTATCCTGGTTGAAACCGGTGATACAGACTACAACTGGTCAACTGCATCGAAAATGATGTGCGACCGGCATTACGGTATAGGAGCAGACGGTCTGCTGCTACTGATGCCGTCGGATATCGCCGATTTTAAAATGAGAATATTCAACGCCGATGGCTCTGAATCGGAAATATGCGGAAACGGCCTGAGGTGCTTGGTCAGGTATTATATCGACCATAAGGACGTTACCGCAACGACTGATATTATTCGAATCGAGACAATAGCAGGTATTCGTGAGGCAAGAAAGATTTCCATGAATGGCGTACCGTCTGAAATAATGGTAGGCATGGGCAAGCCTGTGTTCGATAAATCCGGTATACCGGTAAAAATTAGACAGTGTGAAGTTGACATAAAACAGTTACTGGTATGTAAGATAGCTGTCGCAGGGAATAATTTCAGACTGAATCTGGTATCGATGGGTAATCCGCATGCCGTCTATTTCACGGATAACCAGGTTATGGATTTTCCTTTATCCGATATCGGGCCTGAAATAGCAACCAATAAAATATTCCCTCAAGGTATAAATTTCGAGGTAGTCAGGATTCTGGACAGAGAAAATATCGAAGCCCGTGTCTGGGAAAGGGGTGTCGGGGAAACTCTTGCCTGCGGGAGTGGCGC
>MGML01000047.1:0-444 GCA_001796415.1 Chloroflexi bacterium RBG_13_46_14 | reverse complement strand
GGTGAGGAAGTAATCAGTTTTGCCATCGGAGATCCCGACCTTCCTACTCCTTCGCATATAATCGACCGACTGTGCCGTGAAGCTCAGGATCCGGCAAATCACCGCTACCCGGAATCGGCGGGCTTACCTGAACTCCACCGGGCAATTGCCGAGTGGTATAAAACACGGTTCGACGTGACACTCGATCCTGATACGGAAGTGCTTCCGGTTATCGGAGCAAAAGAGGGAATTGCTCATATTGCGTTCTGCTTTATCGATCCGGGTGATGTCGCCCTGGTACCCGATCCCGGATACCCGGTGTACTCGATCGGAACTATGCTTGCCGGAGGCAAATCGTACTATATGCCGCTCAGGGAAAAGAACGGGTTTCTGCCTGACCTGAACAGCATACCGGGAGATATCCTGGCAAAAGCAAAACTGATGTGGTTGAATTACCCAAATATG
>MGML01000046.1 GCA_001796415.1 Chloroflexi bacterium RBG_13_46_14 | reverse complement strand
TCGCCCGGTAAACGATATCGACAGCATGCATACATCGTTCGTTGGCATCACGGGGCATCCCGTCGACACCCCACAGTAATCCTATCATGTCTGCTTTATACTTGGGGACCATCGGTAATTCTGCTTCAAGCCTGTTGGGCTGCAGCGAAATGGAATTAATCAGTACTTGATTCTTACACGCTTTCAGACCGGCTTCCATCGCGACAGTATTGGTGGTATCCAGAGAAAGAGGAAGGTCGGTAACTTCCTGGACGGTGTTAACAACCCATGCCATCGTTTCATCACCATTTCTCCTGGCAGGACCGATGTTAATATCCAGATAGTCGGCACCATGCTCAGCCTGAGCTTTAACCATCTCCTGGACAGGTCCGGCATTCCTCTCACGAATCGCCGGTCCGATTGTCTGTGACATTATATTCAGACTTTCTGCGACAAGGATCATTTTATCCTCCTTATGGTGTCCATGCTTTAAGATATGCAGGTATATGAGAACCTTCCCTGGGTCCGATCAATATCTCCCAGTTCGGAAGTTCCTCTTCAAGTCCGCCGCTTTCTGCTGCAGCGTAACCGGGTATTATCAGTTTCCGGTGTTTCACCTTATCGGCGATTCCGCATTTCTTGATAAACGGACCTATGGCATCGGCAACGAATTTACCGGCTGCCCAGGCGGTCATAACCGAAAGCCCCTCGGTATCCATCACTATAAGATAGCTGGGCACCTTACTGCCTTCGATTTCACCCGATACAATGAAATAGGTAAGTGAGAAATTACTGGTAATAAGTACCGGTGAATTTTCATCGGGGTTATTGATTTCGTAAATACCCTCGGTTGTAGCCAGCGGTCTCTGCGGGTCGGTATAGATATTCAGTCTCTCAACAAGCAGCGGGAATAAACTCTCTCCCTGAAAATCCGAAAGAACGACGATACCCGCATATTTAGCGATCAGCATTCCGGCTATTACAGCTTCTTTCATCGGGTTATCTGTCATTTCGGCCGGAATGGCAATAGTCGGATACCCCAGAGGCTTATACTTTTTGACAAGAGCTGCCCCTCTGATGATAAGTTGATCCTGGAATAATTGTTTTATGGTCCTGGCGCCGCTGTCGATAACTATATCCTTTACCCCGGTGGCAGCCAGTTTCTGAGTCAGTTCCGCTACCTCGTCAAGACTGCTGCCTTTAGCGACGACAGGACAGGAATTATCCTTGGCCAGAGCAGCAACCGCGTCAACGTTATCACCTGTTGCCGCATAGATAAGCGGTTTCTTATCAGCGCAGGCTTTAACACCGGCAGCCAGAACATCCACATTATCACTCATTAAGATAATGCCGGCATCACTGCCCTGGGTCACCTTCCTTGTGACGGCTTCAAACCGGGCGGCGTCTCCGGAATCATCCTTGACCGCTACCAGCTCTGCCCGGAGCAGTAGACCAACCCTCTCATAACGAAGTCCTTTATATTTCTTCAGCCTGGCGTCTATTTCCGCATCATCCATACCGGTACTGACCGTGATTGCTATACCAGGAGGATTCTCGAAACGTTTCTCGTGGCGGAACATAACGGTCTCTCCGCCTACTTTAACTTTGTTATCACCGGTGCCTATCGTAACAGGTCTGATGGGAGGAGCCGACGCTTCCGAAAGCGCTTCTTTAGCCGCATCCGAAACATGGGGACAGGCTGTGAGTTCTGCTTTGCCTGCAGCCAGACTCATGGCAAAAGCGAGACAGGTGGGCACTCCACATTCTTTGCAGTTTGTCTTGGGTAAAAGTTTGAATATTTCAATTCCGGTAAGTGCCATTTGTTTTACTCCCTTCCCAGGTATTTTCAGGCCTGGAGGTGTTCGAGTAATCAAACACCTCCAGGATTATTATTCGTTAACCGAGTATCGATTCCATTGTCAGAGCCGGGTGACCTTTTTCTTCCAGGTACGGAAGTATCTCTTCCTCGGTAACGCCGACCGATTCATCGGCAATCATATCGAGGAAATTGGATACGCCCATCTCCCCGGCTCTTGTATTTATGCGGTCACCGATTTCTTCTTTTAGACTCTTAGGCATCCAGACCATTCTTAAGAGTCCGCCGTCACCTTTGATGAACTTCCTCTGCGTTGTATTATATTTACCATGGCCCACAAAACCAGGAGTACTGAGTCCGCCACCGATTGTACCGGCAAGCGTTGTGAATTTCATCCCGCAGGGTGTTTCACCGGTATATTCACGACTTACCGTCATCACTCCGTTACAAAGCGGCAGTACCGCCGCGATACACTCACAGCATCCGCAGGTAGTCATCGGATCATGCATTATGCTGTAGAAGTTATAGTGGTCGATCTTACCGCGTGAGGCCTGGTATATGAAATCGTTCACGCCTTTCCACTGCCCCATCACCGGGTCGATAATCTCACCCTTTTCAACCGGCTGGTTAGGGCCGGTCGGATTAATTTCGTAAGACGCTTTACAGTCCATCCAGTTGTAGGAACCACAAAGTCCCGTTCTTTCAGGGCTGATTGTGCAAACATGACTGGGAGCAAAGGACTGGCACAAAGTACAGGAGTAATAGGTGTCTACCGTTTCGTCGGTCATACCCTCGATCCTGGCGTCCCTTGTGTTGTAGACTTCCCTGGCAGTCTCTATTATCTCTTTAACCTGATCTTCGTTAGTATAAATCTTTACCTGGAGTTTATCGAAGATCCTGCCGAAATCCTGGTGAAGTTTAGCGTGAAGAATCAAACCGATATGTGAAAGGTTAAAGCCCTTTTCAATAGCCTGTTTCGAAATACGTATCCAGGCAATATCGCGTTGACCGATATGCATTACGCCCTGGGCGTAGTTAAGCAGGTGATGTATCTGCCTCTCCAGGATCGGTTCGTAATCCTCCTGCATTTCTCTTCCGGCTACTTCAACGCATATGGCCATCGGCAGCCTGGAACCAGGTTCGATATCGCTAATGTCCTTACCGATTACCTCGACATAACCATCTTCAACCTCGTCCATTGCCTTGCTCGTTACCCATTCCACCATCTGGGTTCTTCCGCCGCCGCACTCCAAGAAAATATCCTCGCCGCGGACTCTCTCACCTTCGAAAGCAGCTCCGAAGGCTACCGGTACGGGTACCTCGGTTACTGTAACCTTAAGTCCTCTAACCTCTACTGCCTTGGCTACAAGTTCATCATGAGGAATATTAGAGACGACATGCTCGTAGGTACAGATTCCCGTTGGCAGAATTTCCGGTATCGGTGTATCCGCAATCACCGGGAAGCCGTAGTTAATAGCTCCCGCAGCATTCGCGTACCATTCATCGGTTACATATCCCAGGGGCAATGCGAACGCGAAGACTCGGTCTTTGTTATAAATGAGTATTTTTCTATACTCACCTGGTTCTATACCACCGAATGACATCGCAGCCCGGGTCGCAAAACCCATGGCAAATACTGTTGCGCTCGTATCAGGACCAAAGGATACCAGCCGTGTAGGCCACCCTATCTGGACGCCGGCCTCAACCAGTTGTTCGGAGAATCTTTTGCCGTTATATTCGCCGCACATAAACACATAGAGATTTTTCTGCTGCAGTTCTTCGGCTATCTGTTTTGCTATTTCGCTGGTAGGCGCCGCCCCCAGAATAGCTGCGAATCCCGGAGCCGTACCGTCGACAAACTCAATACCCCTCTTTCTCAGAATAATGTCGTCGGCAGCGCCAAGCCAGATATTATCGTCGGCAATGTCTTCTGTCTTTGTGTAGAAATTCGGCTCTTCCAGGTAGCGGATCGCTTCCGCCAGCTCCTCGGCAAAAAGAGTCGCCATTCCCGCGTCCAGCGTCGGCCCAAGATAGGGAAGCGGATGAACTTCTCTTACCGGTGGCGGCAGTATCACCTTGCACCTTTTTAGAACCTTTTCCATGTCACCGAGTTTTTCAACCGGTATACCGAGCATTCCGTAGATTACTGGCAAATAATATGCTGTGTTGGGGAAACCGACAGGCTCATTTGCCCCGTATTTCTCCATTGCTTTCTTCCATTTTGCATCAGCGTCACTCACGATCTTATGAGCTCCTCTGATTGCTGCTGAGGCTATAATTTTAGACATCTATCAGCCCTCCCGTTATTTCACTATAGTTCATGACACTTACACCTTATCCAGTTCGCGGCGCATTTCCATGTCATAAAGTATTCTTTCTCTGGCTTTATCGATTCCCAGCGCGGCGCGTTTCTTATCGATATGCGCGATCATCATCTGCGCAGCTTTTATCGGGTCGGGTTCAAAGTCCCACATTCCTCCGTAAAGCTCTTCCATGTCCTTGAACAGGTAGTCCGTTACTTCCTTGCTTCCTGAAGTCGGCCAGGTCACGCCGAATACGGTATACACTCCCGAACTGACGAAATACTGTCCAATCGATATAGCCTTCTCGCTCATCCACTCAGGAGCCGCGCCGGCGACCGGCAGGTCGGAAATATCATCACCAAGTCCGCCATCTTTTACCATAGCTGTTGCCGCCATCAGGATTCGGCTGTTATCGACGCAAGAGCCCATGTGAATTACAGGGGGAAGACCTACTGTCTCGCATACTTCGGCAAGACCTTCACCGGCATATTCCTTTGCCGCCTCGGGAACTAGCAATCCAGCTTCTGCACAGGCTATTGCATTGCAGCCTGTAGTGATAACAAGAACGTCATTCTTGATAAGTTCCTTTACCATCGCTATATGCCCTGCATTGTGCTTTGTACGGGCATTATTACAGCCTACAACACCGGCAACTCCCCTGATTCTGCCATTAATAATATTATCGTTAAGCGGCCTGTAAGAAGCCCGGAACATACCGCCAAGCAGGTAATTAATGGTCTCGTGACTGAATCCGGCAATCTGTTCTGTCTTGTTATCAGGTATATGAATGTTTCCTTTACGGTTCGGATAATTTTCAATTGCTACTTTCACGATTGCACGCGCGGATGTCAGAGCATCGTGTTCGTTGAACTCAATGTGTACAGCCCCCGGTATCTTGGCTTTCGGCGAGGTAGTGATTATCTTAGTATGGTAGCACTCGGCTACTGTAGCGATAGACTGGAAGATACACTGAACGTCGACTACCATCGCATCGACCGCCCCTGTTACTATGGCCAGTTCTTGCTGCAGGAAGTTACCGGCTATGCCGACACCATGTCGCATTAAAATTTCATTGGCGGTGCAGCACATTCCTGATAGATTGATACCCTTTGCTCCTTTTGATTTCGCCAGTTTAAGCATCTCTGGTTCCTGCGCAACCGAAACGATCATTTCTGACAACAAGGGTTCATGACCATGAATGATAACGTTAACCTCGTCTTCTCTTAAAACACCCAGGTTTGCAGTACCAAGCACAGGTGATGGCGTGCCGAAAAGAATATCCTGAAGTTCGGTAGCTATCATACTACCGCCCCATCCGTCGGCTATAGCAGCCCGTGCACCCTGCCTTAGCAAGTTTTTATAATCCTGGTCTACCCCGATATGGGTACGGTGCATGATCTCCACGACTTCTCTGTCTATCCCTCTGGGCATGACCCCCTGTTTTCTCCAGATTTCCTGACGTTTTAAAGGAGCTTTACTGGTTGTAATGAGTTCGCCTTCCTGCTTGCCAAACTCTTCAAGTGCAATCCTGCCAATATCTTCGGCAATCTCATTATTGGTACGTTCACCAATTTCTACCCCCCAGTCCAGGGCTACTTGCAGTAGTTTCTGTTCATCCTTGATTTCGTATCCCGGAGCTTTACCTTTCGCCACTGCTATAAATAATTCGGCTACACCGCGTCCGTGATCGGAATGCGCGGCCACTCCTCCGGCCACCATTCGGATGAAGTTGCGAGCCGCGATTGTTTCTGCAGTCGCTCCACAGATTCCCCGCCTCTTTTGTTTCTCTTCCGGGGTCTCTTCTTTACCTTTGGCCAGGGGGACACGACAAGGACCCATACCACAATTTTTGCAGCAACTGCCGACCGCGCCTATTGGACACGGTTTCATTGCGTCAGCTCTGTCAAATGCAGTATTAACTCCATCCGCAGCCGCCTTCTCTAATAACTCGAGAGTTCCCTTATCAATACTTTTTGCATCATTTTCTGCCATATGACACCAACCTCCCAATATTCTATGAAGCCGATAAATCGGCAATCATTTCGTTTACCAGTTTTATTGCTTCCGGATGTCTCATGATCAGGACATCGGCTCCTGCCAGTAATAACGCAGTCGCTGATATCGCTTCCATCAGTATCCCCCTCTTCCCGGCATCACCGAGAGTCGGGTCTTCAGACTCCGGCTGTTTCGCCTCTTTTGTCTTCCATACCTCTTTCGAAATATTACAGACTATAGGAAATTGTAGTTTGTCGTCTTTCTGGGTCAGTCCTGCCATTCTCATTCTTTCCATCACGGAATAGCAGTACTCGATACCGTAGCCGATACCACTCACGGTCGGGTCGACGATAATAGAGGTATCAGGTACTCCCAGGTTACCCATGAGTATGTTTAATTGTTTGGCAAGATTAATATCTATCGGGCTGGAGGCAATCACGGTATGATTATAAGCGAGTGCTGCAGCGCCAATCCGTTTATAATCTCCTTCCTCCACGGGACCCATAATAAGACGCTTATCCTGTACCAGTTCCGCCGCCCGCCTGAATACTTCGGTATCCTTATCATTATCGGCCGTGCCCCAGACTATCAAAGGTACGTCGATAGCATCCGATACCTTTTTAATTATTTCCGCGGCTTCTCCAGGAGAACGATCCATTCCATTTGGATCAGTGCTTATCATCTGCAGGGCTATCATCTCGGCGCCATAGTCGTCGATACATTTCTTTGCCCATGCGACTGGATCATCTGTAACGCCGGCGAAAGGTTCGAGGGCCGCTTCCGCCCAGTCTTCAGGTGGACAGTCCCAGACTTCCATCGCTATCCTGGGTAGATTGGGCATTTCGCCTTCGTAAAGGTAAAACGGATAGGAAGTTTCTCCTCCTACGGTGATGGCTTTATCACCTTTTCCCAGAGTAACCGATTTAATTTTACCGCTGTACGAGGTCTTAGGAATCTCTATTGCCATATTTCCCTCCCTTAAAAAAACCTGCTATTTCGGGGAGTTTTCGGGAAGATTCTACGCCGGATTTTTTCTCTTCTCGCTCCCGTACCAATCATCGCTGTACCAGTATCTCTCACCGGTTTTTAGATATTTTAGCTTATCTTCCCTGGACTCCAGTTTCTGTCTCCAGTAACCGAGTTCGACACTGTCCGGCATTCCCGATTCAAATGTTTCACCAAGAAGCTCTACTTCTTCTCTACCCGGTGCCTGCACCTTTGATACTTTGTAGTCCATAAGAATCTCCTCCTTTCTATGAAATTCCGGCGGCTAACTTTGCCGCTTTCACGGTATTCATCATAAGCATGGTTATTGTCATCGGTCCTACTCCGCCGGGGACCGGTGTAATTTTGCTTGCTTTTTCCTTTACCGACTCAAATTCTACATCGCCGGCAAGAATCCTCTTGCCATCCGCTGTCTTGCCGATCTCATTGACACCGACATCGATTACTACCGCGCCTTCCTTGACCATATCGGCAGTGATGTAGTTCGCTACGCCTGCAGCTACAATGAGAATATCGGCTCGTTTGGTGTGGAAAGCCATATCCTTGGTCCGGGTATGGACAACGGTAACCGTTGCATTTGCGCCGGGAGCTTTCTGCAGTAATATATTAGCGATAGGTTTACCAACAATATTGCTTCTTCCTACCACTACCACTTCAGCCCCTTCGATCTGAGTTCCCGAACGTATTAACAATTGCTGTATACCGGCTGGAGTGCATGGAAGAAAATTGGGTTTGCCTATCATCAGTTTACCGACATTAACCGGGTGAAAACCGTCGACATCCTTATCGGGATCGATTGCATAGAGTACCTCGTCCTCATTGAGATGTTTCGGCAATGGTAACTGCACGAGGATGCCGTTTATCTTGGGATCTTTGTTGAGTTTATCTATTAAGGCCATAAGTTCTTCCTGGGTTGTTTTCTCAGGAAGATCATACCTCTCCGAGTATATTCCCAGTTCCTGGGATGTTTTCTCTTTTGACCCTACATATACCTGAGAGGCAGGATCAGCTCCAACCAGCACTGTCACCAGGCCTGGCACTACGTTATATTTCTCTTTTAGTTCCGCTATCTCCCGCTTTAGTTCTATTCTGATTTCCTTGGCTACCTCAGCCCCTTTTATTAATTCTGCAGTCATGTGTGTTCCTCCTCCTGTTTGTTTAGACTCCAACCTTGCCGGCGGAGAGAATTTCGTCCATTAAATTATTTATGGCTGTTACGGCTTCCGAGTCATCCGGCAATTCAACGAGTGGCCTGGCTTCAAGATCGAATTGATAGATAGCCTCGTCTCTGGGGATAACTACCGGAGATTCTATTCCAAGCAGTTCGAGTTCTTCTTTTACCCGCGGAGCCAGTTCGTCCTGAACGGAATTGATTATCACGATCTGCCTGCCGACAACCAGCTTAAGTTCAGATACGAGGTCCATAATACGGGCAATGGTGCGTACGCCTTTTACTGAGTGATCGGATACTATAAGTAAAACGTCGATATTCTGGGTGGTTCTCCGGCTCAGGTGTTCCATACCTGCTTCGTTATCCATCACGACGTATGCGTAGTTCCCTGACAGATCGTCGGCGAATTTTCTCAGTAAAGCATTCGGATAACAGTAGCATTCGGGTCCTTCGCCTCTCCCCATCGTGATCAGGTCCAGACCTTTGCTTTCTGTTATTGCTCCGTTCATTTTTATGTCAAGGTACGCTTCCTTGGTCATTCCGGGTGGTATATTTATCTTTTCGCTATTAAACGAAGCAATAATCGAACCTATAGTTATGTCAACATCAAGTCCGAGACTATCCGCCAGGTTCGCATTGGGGTCGGCATCGATCGCCAGGATCGGCCCCGACCCCTTTTTCTGCAGATAGCGGATTATAAGACTCGACAGAGATGTCTTACCAGTACCGCCTTTACCGGCGACAGCGATTGAAAAACTCAATCAACCTTCCTCCCCTTACTTTATAAAAAAGTAGATACCTCTAGAATAAGCCCTGTACTTTTCCTGTCTTAACATCGACGTCCACTCTTCTCAGAGCAGGATCTGAACTGGTTCCAGGCATAAGCGTAATAGTACCGGCAACCGGACACAGGAACTTGGCACCCGAATATATCAGGACATCCCGTACCGGCAGAATCCACCCTTTAGGAACACCCTTGAGACTCGGATCATGAGTAAGACTCAGATGCGTTTTGACCATCATTGTAGCGTATTCGTCATACTTCGGATCTTCTTCGAATTTCTTGGCTTTCGCTTCAGCTTCCGCCGTCCATGATACTCCATCAGCTCCGTAAACTTCCCTGGCAATCAAATTAACGCGTTCTCGCAGTTTCATTTGGTTGGGATAGAGGAACCTGAATTCATTCTCTTCTTCGCAGGCTTCCTTGACAACGTCAGCCAGCTCAAGAGCGCCCTCACCGCCATCAGCCCAGTGACTGCTCTCGGCAACTCGGGCACCGGCAGCTTCCGCGGCCTTTCTGACTATAGCTACTTCAGCCGGAGTATCCGAGTGGAACTTGTTGATACAGACAACAGGGTTAATGCCTGATTTCCTGATAACTCCGATGAGATGCTGCATATTTGGCAGTCCCGCTTCTACCAGGCTTACATTTTCTTTGGTGTATTCTTCAGGCAATTTCAATCCTGCTACTACTCTCGGTCCGCCGCCGTGCATCTTGAGAGCGCGAATAGTTGTGGTAAGCACTGAGACATGCGGTTTAAGTCCGCTGTAGCGGCACTTCACGTTCCAGAATTTCTCAAAACCGATATCCGCTGCAAAACCGCTTTCCGTGATGTGATAATCGAACATCTTCAAACCGATTCTGTCCGCAATAATCGAAGATTGTCCAACTGCGATATTGGCAAAAGGTCCGGCGTGAACCAGGCATGGCTGATACTCCGCTGTACACATCAGTGTCGGATTGATCGTATTCCGCATCCAGGCTGTCATCGCACCACCAACTTCAAGATCACCGGTTGTTACCGGGTTTCCTTTCTTGTCATAGGCGACCGTGATCTGGTCCATTCTCTCACGCAGGTCAGCAAGATCGGTGACGATAGAAAGCATCGCCATTAACTCGGAACTGACCGCTATACCGAATTTGGACTGCATCAGGAAACCATCCATACGTCCGCCCAGGCCGATGATAATATTTCTCAGACTCTGGGCACAGAAATCGATGATCCAACCCATTTCAACCCTGGTAGGATCGACATCGAGACGGCGCATATGGGTCAGTTTCTCAAGCCGTTCGTCATCATAATTTCTCTCGTGCTGCATCCTTGCCGTCAGAGCAATCATGGCAAGGTTATGCGCATTCATAATATCGTTAATATCACCGGTAAGACCCATGGAAAACTCGGTCATCGGAATAAGCAGCGAGTTTCCACCGCCTGCCGCCGTACCTTTAATATTCATGGTAGGTCCGCCTGAAGGCTGGCGTAACGCGCCGCCCACGTTCAGACCGCGTTTCCCCAGTCCTTCTATAAGACCGCAGGAAGTAGTGCTTTTACCTTCACCCAGGGGTGTCGGAGTGACAGCGGTTACTTCGATATACTTACCGTCCGGCCTGTCTTTCAAACGTTCGATAATCTTTAAAAAGTCCAGTTTAGCTATTCTTCCATATGGAAGAATCTCGTCTTTTTCCAGTCCCAGTTTAACCCGCCACTCATCCGGCGTAGGCATATTCACTTCAGCCGCTTCGGAAATCTCCCAGTCCTTCATTTTTACAGCATCGTAAGCCATAAAACCTCCTTCAACATATGTATTATTTAGTTCCCTGTCCCGGGTATTATAAAGAGGCAGTTATACTGTCTCATATTTTATTATACCTTTTCCGCTGCTTTTTCAGTTCCGGCAAGTAGCTTATGGTAAATCTCTGATACTGCGTTCCTGACCTGTTCACTCGATTCCAGCGGCGACAGATTGGCATGGTCGGCTTCAATCACTGCCTGGTCATACGGTATAAATCCCAGAAAATTAAAACCGGGCAGATTCGATATCAGAAATTCCCTGTCCGATTCATTTCTTACTTTGTTGCCTACAATAGCAAGGCTGTCCAGCCCGATCTCAGATGCTAGCCCCTTGATACTGAACGCAGTCTCAATACTTCGCCTGCCGGGTTCTACCACGATTATCAGCATATCGACTGCCCTTGCGGTCCCTCTCCCAAGATGTTCAATCCCGGCTTCCATATCCATTATTACCACTTCATTTCTGGCTAGAAGTAAGTGAGACATCAGGGTCTGGAGTAAAGCGCTTTCCGGACAGTAACATCCGGCGCCGCCTCTTTTCACCCTGCCCATCAGCATCAGCCTGATGCCATCCATTTTCATAGCAAACTTTTCCGGGATATCATCGACTTTGGGATTTAGTTTGAAATAAGGAGCTGACTGGCCGGGTCGGGCCCCGGTTCTTTCTTCGATAAGGTCTGCCATTTCGGAAATAGGAGTTATTTTATCCGCGTCAGGAAAACCCAGAGTTGCTGCCAGATTCGCATCTGGATCAGCATCAATAGCAATAACTGAATATCCGGACTGAACGAATATCTTCGCTAGAAGAGAAGCTAATAAGGTTTTGCCTACTCCACCTTTTCCGCTTATGGCAATCTTCATTTACTACCTGTTAGACATAATAAAAGCTGAGGTAAAAACGGATATTAAACTCAGCCTGTAACTTGACCTCTGCGCACCGTCAACAGTATATCTTACAGTTCAGGAGAAGTCAAATAAATCAGCAATGATTCCTAGCGATTTATCACCGTTTTTTTCGTTATCATCTTTTATATATAGTATATGTCATTTTACTCACGGATGTCGAAAATTATGAATGATATTAAAGCTACTATGTTTACCATGTAGTAAAACTAACTGTCAACCCATTAATATATACGATTTAAAAAATTGGCGTGATACAATTCTACGGCGCGTGTCCGAAAACTCCCAGAAGTGATACTTGAACCATCAGTTAATTACTTTTACTTATGAACACCCTGGATTTCGGTGGTAAATTTCCGCTGACAAACGTTCCCGGACCGATTCTTGAATTGCTGCCGATTATAGTTCCAACGTTAATAGACGAATTGATACCTGTTTCCACGCCGTCGCCCATTATTACTCCCAGCTTGCGCCTACCAGTATCCTTTCCCTCAATAGATACCTCTTTATTATTTAACTTTAAATTCGCGACTTTTGTTCCCGCTCCAAGATTACAGTCTTCACCGATAACGCTGTCACCTACATAGCTGAGATGAGGGACTTTACTTCCATCCATTATGATAGAGTTCTTTATCTCTACCGCCGCACCGATATGGCATCTATTACCTACCGAGGTGCTTGCCCTGATGTAACAGTTCGGACCTATCACGCAATCTTCCCCGATTACAACCGGACCGGAAATATAGGAACCTGACCTTATCACACTGCCCTTCCCCACACTTACAGCACCTTTGAGAACAGCATTCTCTTCAACCTCTCCGTGAATATCTGAATTTAAATCAGCCAGAAGATATTCGTTTACCGATAACAGGTCCCATGGGTAACTGGTATCCATCCATCGTCCAAGTTCTCTATAAGCTACCTTTATATTATTATCAACGAGCCACTGGATAGAATCGGTCAGCTCATATTCATCCCTTGGTGACAGCGGAGTCTGGGAGATAGCTTTAAACACATCCCTGGTGAAAAGATAAAGAGCGGTATTAGCCAGGTTTGAAGGAGGATTTTCAACTTTCTCGTGTATACGTTTGATGAAACCACCTTCAACTTCCACCGTTCCCAGTCCCGTTGGATTATCGACCTTATACAGGCTCATGCTATTACCAGGGTACTCAGCAATGGCTTTGATGTCTTTAGAATCGACAATGATATCTCCGTTTGCTACCAGGAACCTGTCATCGACAAAGTTTTCAACGGTCCGAACGGCATCGGCTGTACCCGCCTGGTTAACCTGCGTAACATACTCGATATTCACTCCCCATTTTTCACCGGGACCGAAATACTCCTTTATTTTCTCCTCGTGATATCCGGTTACGATAATGAATTCCATTATCCCTGCCTGTTTCATTTCAACCAGCAGGTGTTCCAGGATCGGTTTAACGGCGATTGGCAGCATTACCTTCGGCCTGTTGTACGTAAGTGGTCGCATCCGCTTCCCCTCGCCTGCGGCTATTATCACTGCCTTCAATGCCATATTTTCTACCTCCGTTTGAAGTGATTTTAATCATAACCGTCAGCTAAGTCAATAAAGAACTAATATTACCATTTCCATATCTATCACTCTTTACCCTTATACGTAAAAATGATAAAATTAACAATCAAGTTAACTGTCTGGCTGAGGAGATTTGGCTATGTCAGGACATTCGAAATGGGCGTCAATCAAGCACCAGAAAGGAGTTACCGACGCTAGGAGAGGGCAGCTCTTTACAAAACTGACTCGTGAAATTATTGTCGCGGTAAGGCAGGGAGGATCGGACCCTGATATGAATTTCCGACTGCGTCTGGTCATCCAGAAAGCGCGAGATGCTAACATGCCCATGGACAACATCGAACGTGCAATCAAGCGGGGTAGCGGAGAAACCGAGGGGGCAGCATTGATAGAAATGGTCCTGGAAGGATACGGACCAAGTGGCGCCGCTATACTGGTGCAGGCACTCAGTGACAACAAGAATAGAACCGTACAGGAAGTACGCAATCTGTTCTCTCGCAACGGCGGAAACCTTGGAGAAAGCGGCTGTGTAGCCTGGCTCTTCCATTCGAAGGGGATGATTATTGTTGATACCGATGGAAATAACCCTGAGGAACTGGCTCTCCAGGCGATAGACGCCGGGGCAGAGGATGTCAAGATAGAAACGGGTTATATCGAGATTTATACAACTCCCGAAGATTTTATGACAGTGAGGCAAAAACTGGAAGAAGCTGGTATAGAAATAGATTCATCCGAGGTTTCGATGATTCCTCAGACAACCCTTGACCTTGAGGAAAAACCCTCTATTCAGAATTTGAGATTGCTAAACAAACTGGAGGAACTTGATGACGTCCAGCTTGTAGTAAGTAACGTAAATTTCACCGATGATATCCTCGAAAAGTTTGAAGAACAATAACCCGATGCTTCCATAAAATATTATGAAAATATTAGGTATTGACCCGGGAACCGTCATAATGGGATACGGAGTTATCGAGACCGGCGATGGTGAACCGTCATTTATCGAATGCGGTGTAATAAAGCCGCCGGCACACTCCTCCATCGGGGAGCGTTTGAGTTTCCTGTATAAAAACCTCTTGAAAATAATAGCCTCTTCCGGCCCGGATGTTATCGCCATAGAAGAACCTTTCGTCGCCAAGAACGTCAGGACAGCCCTTGCCATCGGTCGCGCCCAGGCGATTGCCATCCTTTCGGCCGCCAACTTCGATATTCCTTCCTTCGAATATACACCAGCCCAGATTAAACAGCGTGTTACTACCTATGGTGCAAGTTCGAAGGAACAGGTGCAGGAAATGGTAAGACTCCAGCTTGGACTCGACCACGTACCTGAACCTGACGATGCCGCTGACGCGCTGGCGGTGGCGTTATGCCACATGAGTGAAGCACATGTAAATAACCTGCTGCGGCAGAGTGATTGAGGGAATAATATGATAGCCAGCCTTCACGGTAAACTGGAATCGATAAGTACTAATTTCGCGATAGTCAATGTTAACGGAGTCGGCTTCCTTGTATATATGCCCACGTCAACTATCGATACCCTCGGTCGCATCGGGCAGGAAGTACATCTGCAAACCAGCCTGGTAGTGAGAGACGACAGCATGAACCTCTACGGATTTGCTACCGATGGCGAACTGGAACTCTTCCATGTGTTAACCGGCGTTTCCGGTCTCGGCCCGAAGCTGGCCCTTGCCATGCTTTCCTCGATGAGTGTCGAGCAGCTCAGCACTGCAATTGCTACCGGCAACATCGATCTGTTGACCGCTATCCCCGGTATCGGAAAAAAGATGGCTAACAGGCTGGTACTTGAACTCAGGGACAAGATCAGCAAAGGATTGATTTCAACTCAGGCAGCCCAGATTGCCGAAGAAAACGCTGAAGTCGTAGCAGCCCTTACCTCCCTCGGGTATTCGATTGCCGAAGCCAGCCGGGCTGTGGCCACCCTTCCCGAATCCGGTATGCCCCTCGAAGAAAAAATAAAACTCGCCCTCCAGTATTTCACCAGCTGATAACCCCTATACGTCTTTACTCTAAAAATTAAGTGCGATGTCATTTTTAGTCCTCGACATAGTCGAAAAGAAGGGACCCCTTCGACATTAAGAGAAAACTTCCATAGCCAACATATCCTGTTTTCCCTCCCCTGCGCTCTATCCAATCAAGAAATCTTTCTCCGGAATTTAATAAAAAACCAAAACTATCGTCAAACCCCAATTCCCTCCCCCGCCCCTTGTCCACTCACGCAACCGTTTCACCCTCTTAACAAACTTAACTCTGAC
>MGML01000045.1:9618-9911 GCA_001796415.1 Chloroflexi bacterium RBG_13_46_14 | reverse complement strand
AAAAACTCTTCTAAGCCTGTAAGGCTGGCAGTCAGTTCAAAAACTCCCAGGATGGTGTAAGGAACCGTTCCGTAGAGCAGGCGATCAGGCTGATCGGCATCCCTGTTCCACTCGATCACGATCCATCTAGCCTGTGCAAACAAGTCCCCGGAAATACTCCACGCAAACATCCCTCCAGAGTTTCGCGTTTATTTCCTGCTCTTCCAGTTTCTTACTGACATGTTCAAAATCGCTGAAGGTCTATTTTTCTCTGATCATGAGTATCATTATTACGCGCTGAAAGTCTATTGACC
>MGML01000045.1:9325-9557 GCA_001796415.1 Chloroflexi bacterium RBG_13_46_14 | reverse complement strand
TCATGTACAGTAACTGGATTATCCTCGTTTCCCGGGACACGGACATCACATTGATGTGTCAAAAGGTGTTTGAGAAAGAGAATATCCTGGTTCAGACCATACATGATCGTGATGACGCGCTGGACATCCTGCCGGAAGATTTTTCAGGAGCAGTGATCCTGGATTCATCGATAGATGACGATGACGTACCCGGACTTTGCGGATTTATCTCCGGCTCGCTGAAAATACCTGT
>MGML01000045.1:9004-9218 GCA_001796415.1 Chloroflexi bacterium RBG_13_46_14 | reverse complement strand
AGGTAAAAGCGTTGCGTCGCAGGACCGGCTCCGGTGAACTCCATCCCGATATTGGAGAATTTGCTTCCGGCGACCTGCGTATCGACTATCACCGGAGGCTGGTAACGGTTAAGGGTAAGGAAATTTCGTTAACGCACAAGGAATACGGTTTGCTTACAGAACTGACGTTAAACGCGGGAACTATACTCAGCTATCACCACCTTCTGCATACGAT
>MGML01000045.1:7561-8854 GCA_001796415.1 Chloroflexi bacterium RBG_13_46_14 | reverse complement strand
GATTTTCTATAGAAAAAAGGAGATGGAAATGAAACTGAAATACAAATTCTCTATTATCTTAGCAGCAATATTATTAATCTCGACGCTTTTTGCCGCTAATTCCTCAGCGGCAACTTTGACTGAACAGAAAGAAGATTATTCGTCATTTATACGTGAATTGTTTAAAGATGATCCACTTAGAAACGATGCAGCGATATATGCTTCTTATTACGTTGTTACACTCAATGAAGGTCTTCGTCGACTTGAACTACAAATTACTATCGGTGAAATGGATGGAGAATTAACTGAAAACGAAGTCGAAACATTTTCGGGATTGTGGATCGAGCACGAACCAGAGTTTAAAGTCGTAGTTCTTTTTACTGGAAATGGGGAAGAAACAATCAAACCGTATCTTCGACCGGAATTCTCCGACATCGTGGAAGTCAGAAGCGCGGAAACATCACTTGCCGAACTGGTCAAAATCCAGGAGGGAGCAACATTTTCAATCGAGGAACTTGGCTTGCATGTGGAATCAGAGGTGAATGTCCATGAAAACCGGGTAAAAGTATATGTTCTGGACCGGGAAGAACTTGACTTAATGATAAAGGGTGGTATATTGGAACTATCTCAGAAAGTCGATGTAATCAAAATCAATCATCCTTCTACAGAGTGTATTGCTGTTCGTGGCGGAATGCCGTTGAGTACTTGTACTTGTGGTTTTGGGGTGGTTGATGGTGGCGGAACAAGGGGAATTTCTACTGCGGAACATTGCGATAATAATCAAGTATATGATGGAACAGGTGTTTTGACATATATTTATGGCACGGATGGTCAGTATTATGATATCCAATGGCACACTGTTCCTGTCGGCTATTCTGTAACGAATCAGATTCAATATGATGATGACTTGTACAGACAAATAACATCAACACAAAGCAGAAATGACCAGGCTGTAGGCACTATTGTTTATAAATACGGAAAAATGACCGGGCAAACCGTTGGTCAGATTGTATCGAAAACCTTTGATCCAGGATGGTTCTATACCGCAACTTTCATTCGTGTCGATAATATATATGAGGGTGAATTTATAATCCAAAAAGGTGATAGCGGCGGTCCATGGTTTGTCAACAATACAGCTTACGGCAGTTCTGTTGGGGGGATTGGGGCAGGAGCACCACCGGATGATGATAAATTCTACGATGCTTATTATATGGCCGTGAATTATTTCTCCGGGGGTGCAGGCGTTAATGTATTAACTTCCCCTTAATCTTTATATTCATATCTTCACTATGTTATAATGGCTCCTGTGATGCA
>MGML01000045.1:0-7540 GCA_001796415.1 Chloroflexi bacterium RBG_13_46_14 | reverse complement strand
GGTTCTCTCCCCTGGTTAGTATCAAATTACATCGGGAGTCATGACAAATGAAAAGACGTTTCATTTTAGTACTCACTTTTTTGTGTGGCTCCTTATTACTCACGTGTATCTCCTGCGGAAACTCAGATCCCTTAACCAACACGAGCTGGTACGTAGTCAAGGTAAACGAAGTTGCGGTTAATGGTGCCATATATATAAGCCTTTCGTTCTATAATGGCAGATTAGAAGGACATGATAGCTGTAACAGGTATTCCGCAGAATATTCTACTGAAGATCCTGATATCCTGAACCTGAACCTACGTGAAATGACAATGACCACCCAAGGATGCATTGAAGATGAAAACACGACGAAGCAAAGAAGTGCCTATTTTGGAGCTCTTGGAAAAGCGTCTTTCTATCAAATTACTGATAATATCCTGAGGTTTTACGACAACGAGAGACGGGAAATATTGGTTTTCAACCGGCGGCAGGTACATTTGATGGACCCGGCTGACCTCATCGGAACTGACTGGATGTTGGAATCGCTGAACGATATTGCGGTACCGGAAGGTCTGGAAATCAGTCTTTCTTTTACAGGCGGTAGCGAAGCATCAGGACATGCAGGAAACTATAACTACCGGCTTTTGGACTATGAAGCAAAAGGCGATATCATACGATGGGGGATTCAATCAGGCAGAGACGGCGAATTATCAACCAATCTTGAACGTTTTGCGTTAATGTACCTTGACTCTATTTCATCCGGAACCCACCAGTATAACCAGACAGAGGACAAGCTTGAGATATTCACGTCAAAAGGAGATACACTCGTTTATAAGCTGTTAACCCGTTAATATTACCTTGATTCCATTGTTAGAAATGGCTTTCGCTGTCTATTATCTCCCTTTCCATCATATGCCATATAAGATTTAGTCAAAAAACCTTGTTTATAATAAAGCCATTCAAGAATACCGGATAATAACTCTTCTAAACCTGTAAGGTTGGCAGACAGTTAAAAAGCTCCCTTGATCGTGTACGGAACCATCAGGCTGATTGTCGTCCCTGACATTTTAATGTCTTCACGAATCTTATATCGTAACCGTAAGTATCACTATCACGCGCTTTAGGTCTATTGACTTATTATTCATATATATACTCATAATCATCATCGCTATAATACTCACCGGCGAACTATCCATGATAAAGCACCGGTTCAAAGAGGTGCGGTCATGTACGGTAACAGAATTATCCTCGTTTCCCGGGACAGGGACATCACGTTGATGTGTCAAAAGGCATTCGCGAAAGAGAATATCCGGATACAAACCATACCTGATTATTATGACGCGCTGGATATCATGTCGGAAGGATTTTCAGGAGCGGTGATCCTCGATTCATCGATGGATGAAGATAACCTGCCAGGGCTTTGCGGATTTATATCTGAGTCACTGAAAGTACCGATAATAATCATCGGCAGGGAAGAAATACCAACGCGAAGAATTGAATATCTGGATTCGGGCGCGGATATATGTATAAAACTGCCGATTAACACGGACGAATTACTCGCCCAGGTAAAAGCATTGCGTCGCAGGACACTCTCCGGTGAATCCAATCCTGATAAAGCTGAATTCGCTTCCGGCGACCTGCGTATCGACGATCACCGGAGGCTGGTAACGGTTAAGGGTAAGGAAGTCGCTTTAACGCACAAGGAATACGGTTTGCTTACAGAACTGACAAAAAACGCTGGGACTGTGCTCAGCTATCGCCACCTTCTGCATACGATCTGGGGGAATGAATATACCGATGAAAGGCAATATGTTCACCAGCACATCTGCCGTTTAAAGAAAAAGATAGAACCGGATCCGCGTAATCCTGTATACATACACACCATTTATCAGGAAGGCTATATTTTCAGAGAAAAAGACTGATGCTTCCCTATCTTTGTCTTTGTTTAAGGGATATTGTATGAACTACTTTCAATCTCCAGCCGGCGGTAGATGTTAAAGAAATATTCAAGAACTTTTCAAGAATTTTTATGGTATCATATCTCGCTGATGAAATTAATTGTGAAAATATACAGGAGGTATTGCCTATGGAACAGCACAATTGAATAAAATTCATCTTGTGTTCACGCAAGATTCATTATCACGGTATAAAGTATCGCGAGGACAGTATAAGGAGGTAATGATTATTGTTATACATATATGATTTTTTTGGGGTATAATAAAAAAAGGAGAATTGTGTGAAAATGTCAAGAAGAAAAGGAATAATCTTTACAATTTTAATAACCTTGGTATTACTCCTACCTATATCACTTGCTAGTGCAAGTTCTGCAAAGGTTACTTATGAATCCGACCAGGCTCTTATACGTGATGCAAAAGTATATGCCGAATATGAAAATGTCTCTTTAACAGAGGCCTTAGAACGTCTTCGCTTGATGGATGTTATAGGAGACCTTCATTTTGACTTATTAATTGAAGAAGCGGAAACTTTCGGAGGGGGATGGATCGAACATAATCCTCAATTTAATTTCATTGTCCAGTTTACACGAGATGGTTCTGATACGACAAGTCGCTACCTCAAAAAATATCCTGAACTTGCTTCATTAATTGAGATACGCGATGCGAATATATCTTATCAGGAACTTCGAGAAATTCAAATCAAACTGATGGATGACCTTGAGAGTATAGGGATTTTAGCTGAGTCTGAGCCGGACATAAAAACAGGAAAAGTCAAACTCTATGTACTAAACCAAGATGTGGTAAAAGACATTGTGGAAAAAGGCGAATTAACACTTTCTAAGTATGTCGAAATAATTGTCATACCAAGAATGACAGAACTATACACTGATGTAATCGGTGGTCATGAAGTATCATATGACACAGAAATAGCCACAACCGGATTTGGTGCACTCGATGGAAATAATGAGGTAATAACAACTGCCGGGCATTTTGCATATCATACAGGATTAAGTGATGCAGAATATGATGGTTCAATAGATTTAGATTTTGTGTATACACCCTTTTACTCAGGTACCGGAGCAGATATTGCTTGGTATGATCCGATTGGTTATGATGTAACAAATCGAATTCAAGATTCAAGTTCAACTACACGAGGAATGCTTTGGATCGAGAGTTACGGCAGTATTACTCCAGGAGATTATATATATAAATATGGAGTAGACACGGGAAGTTCAGTGGGGCAAGTTGCTACAGTAGGTTACTACCAAGATGGATATAGTGATTACGTACGGGTTAACAGCATCAGCGGTAATCCATTGGCTGATCATGGAGATAGTGGCGCCCCTTGTTATCGAGGGTATACCGCGATTGGCAGTCTCGTAGGAGCCCCATATGTCACAAATCCTGATCCAGATGATTACTTATTTTATTCGGTCGATAAACTCTCTGATGAATATGGTATTAATGTATTAACGGAATAGTGATATACAACAGATATTTCCTCCCAATTCTAAGCTGTATCCTTCTCCTTGGCATATCGGTCCCTGCCTGTAATCACGACACGGTATCATTCGAAGATCGGCAACTTGAAAGGGCTATCAGATATGAGATCGGAGATTTCTCAAGTCCGATAACAAAAACGGACCTGGCAAATATTACCCGTCTTAATGCAGCAGGATATGGTATCTCTGACTTATCCGGTCTGGAATACTGTACGAATCTCCAATGGTTAGACCTTCGCGGGAATCACATCGCAAATGTTACCAGCCTTTCCGGTTTGAAAAAACTGCGTTTTCTCGATCTATACTATAATTCATTGGGTGATATTTCACCTCTGTCCGCCATCACAACTCTTGAGGAGCTTAAGGTACAAGCAAACGATATTACTCCGATTGCGACACTACCCAATCTTACCAACCTTACAGTAAGACCGGCTGTCGACTTTTCGGTACTTGTATCCTTGAAAAATCTTACACACCTTTCATTGTCACAATACGGACCGTATGGCGATCCCTACCTGGAATCTTACGCTTTCAGTTTTATGGATGAGGGTGCTATACGTTTACCGGGTCTTGGACCAATACAGGATCTATCATTTTTATCAGAGATGACCGACCTTACTTACCTCGACCTCGGCTGGAACCAGATAAGCGATTTATCTCCGCTGGAAAATCTTGTCAATCTGAAAGAACTGTATCTTTATGCGAATAAACTTACTGATGTCTCTCCCCTGAGTTCACTGACAGGTCTGACCGTTCTCGACCTTAACGATAATGATCTTTCCGACCTTTCTCCTTTGGCTTCGCTCGAAAACCTGGAGGAGTTGTACCTCCACAGGAACACCATTGCTGATTGCGCTTCCCTGGCTAACATGACTAATCTGAAAGTATTGTATTTGAGTTGTTCGACCGGCAATCTAACTCCGCTCGCTGATCTGCAACGACTTGACACGTTAAGCCTGTCAGCACCTCTCGACACTCTAGAACCCATAGGTTCGCTGTCCGGTTTGAAAAAACTTATTCTTTATAATAATAGTAAATCTGAATTCCCGGATCTGTCTCCCCTCGCCTCGTTACAGGACCTCACTGAATTGCGTGTAGGTGCAGAAAAAGACATCGTTTTATCCGGACTGCCGTTATTACAGAACCTTGAAGACCTGTCTCTCAGAGATAACGGACTTACCGACATAGAGCCGATCTCTAATATGAAGAAACTCCGCAGGTTAAACATTTCGGGAAATAACATCGCGGACCTGTCTCCCCTGACCGGGCTGAATGAGCTTGTCTATCTGGATATAAAAAGGAACGATGTCTCTGATCTGTCTCCGCTTTCAAGCTTATCCAGTCTGGAAACACTTGATATCGATAGTAACCAGGTATCGGATTTATCTCCGTTATCATCACTCAGAAACCTGACACGAATAAACCTGGCCAGAAACGAGATCAAGGACCTGGCTCCTCTATCGAACCTGAAGAACACCTTGATTCTGAGCGTCTTTGGAAACAATATAACCGATATTTCTCCCCTGGCTTCGCTCAATAGATTAACTGTCCTGGATATAAGTGATAATGATGTCGTTGATATTTCTCCTCTTAAAGACATACAGGATCTGACTCGCCTTGATCTGAAAAACAACCGAATAAATGATATTGAACCGATTACCTCTTTACCAAAACTCTATGTACTTGAAGCGCAGCAGAACCAGATAACGGACCTTTCACCTCTTCTGTCTAAAAACATTCGTTATCTCGATAATCTTCTCTTAGTTGGAAATCCTCTTGATGAACGGTCTCTTGAAATCGTGGAACAATTAAAGGAACGAGGAATCGACGTAAGATAAATCACTGTTGGTTTCTTAAACTGTCTGCACCTTCGTCATCCCTGTTCTACTCGGTTGCGATCCATCTTGGCTGTGCGAGCAATCTGCTGGAAATACTCAACGCACACGTCACGCCAGAGTTTGGCGTTTTCTTCCTGTTCTTCCAGTTTTTTACCAATATGTTCAAATCGCTGCGAGTCTATTTTACCCTTAAGACGTTGCCATGCATCCCTCATTTCGGTTACGTACTCCACTCCGTAATCATATCGATGCCGAATCTCCTCGAATAATGTCCTTCCTGAGCCAAAACGATAGTTCCACGGCACATGATGAAACCATAACAGGTATTTTTCAGGGCAAGTCTCCAGGTTACCGTATTTTTCGCATAAAGGACTGAAATACTGACCGGCGGCATTACTGCCTTTGCTGCTGCGGTCGAAGCCAAGACCGTCTTTGTCAGCCCGGTGATAATACACCGAATTCCAGTCTTCTCTACTCGCCCTGTTGAAGGCGGGATCGGGACCGTAGTGGTGGCCTTCCTGCATGATATGATGCAGACCGAGCGGCGTCATATAATCGACACATGCTTCCCACGAACCGAGCATCATCGTCTTGATCGACTCCACAACCACAGGATCATTCGACCATGTCATCCGTACCCATTCTTCGCAGATAGCTTCGCTGCTTAAATCATTATCCCACGCCAGTCGTCCGAACGCATACCAGTTCGCCTGGGCGAAATGATGACCGCACCAGTTCCGGTCCGAACCTGTGTTCGATACGCCTATAATGGCCGATTCGGAATTCCCGAATAGCGAACCATCCACTATTCTGGAGACTGTCGAACCTTCCCCACGGGCATAAGTATCGGCATCCAGAACCTCTTTCCACATTGGAGCCAAATAAACCAGGTGAACTGCCTGCCCCAGGTATTCCTGGGTAATCTGCAGTTCAAGAGCCAGGGGTGTTTTCGGCATAGCTCCGAAAAGAGGATGGAAAGGCTCTCTCGGCTGAAAATCGACCGGACCATTTTTTACCTGTACAAAGACTCCGGGATAGAATTTACCATCGAGCGGCTCAAATTCTTTATAGGCGCATTTAGCCCTGTCGTTATCGATTTCAGTATCGTATACAAACGCCCTCCAGAGTACTATTCCCGTGTGGTCATGCATCGCTTCAGCCAGCATATTGGCGCCGTCATGGTGGTTTGCCCCGTATTCCTGCGGACCGGGCTGTCCCTCCGAACTGGCTTTGACCTGGAATCCTCCGAAATCCGGTATCATACTGTATATTTCATCCACTTTCTCTTTCCACCAGCGAATTATATCCGGACTCCGGGGATCGCTTGTATTCACTTTACCCAACAACGCAGGCGCGTTGAAAGGCGGCGAAAGGTAAACCCTGATGCCGTAGGGGCGAAGTATATCTGCCAGCGCTGCTATTTTTACCAGGTATTCGGTACTAAGAATCTCAGCCTGGCTGTTGACATTATTCAGGATGGTGCCATTAATTCCGATTGATGCACATGCCCTGGCATAATCACGATATCGCGGATCTGTCTCATCAGGCAATTCACCCCATTTCCATAACGACCGCCCGGCATACCCTCGTTCGATAGAACCGTCGATATTATCCCAGTGACAAAGTAATCTGTTACGGATTCGGGGAGAACTGAGAAAATGAATGTCATATATATCCTGATGTGTCTGTAAAAGTCTCAGGAAATGAAAAACTCCTGTTATTACACTCATAGCTGTGTTTCCGGCAAGTATGATTCTTGAGTATTCGCCGTCTTTATAATGACGAATCAGGAACCCCTCATTACCCATACCAAGGCGGTCTGCCTGAGGTATATCAAGGTTGATCTTTTTCAGACCCTCGATGGTCCCTGCTACCAGTACACTGCCCGGTAGCATGGTTCGAGCGATCGGGATTTTCTTATCGAGTATCACCGGCAGTGCAAGATCCAGTTCATCTTTAATAATATCGTATGTCTCACCAATTTCCAGGATCGTCACTGCATCGATCATCTTCCGGTATTGTGACAACCTGATATCATTATCTATCTTCTGATATCGTAACCATAGCCGATATCCGTCTTCATTAATTGACATTACTTTATTCTTCCATGTGACTAACTTAGGTAATTAATTGAGTATATCTATTTAATATATTTTATACCTTTTACGGGTAAAAATATTGAAAATGATTATTGATAAATACAGGATTATATAGTATTATTACAGCCACCAAACAGATTATGCTTTTTATCAGGAAAGGAGTGGAT
>MGML01000044.1 GCA_001796415.1 Chloroflexi bacterium RBG_13_46_14 | reverse complement strand
AAAGAACCCTGGAAAGTAATCAAGGAAGACAGGGAAAAGGCGGCCGTGTCTTTATATGTCACTCTGGCAGTGATAATTCGACTTAAGACCATGATGTATCCGTTCCTGCCTTTCACTTCCCAGAAATTACACGAATACCTGGGATTTGAAGGGAGAATCGAGGAATACGGTATTCACTCAGACATGCCGGTACCAGGTCAATCACTTCAAGCGCCCAAGCCGTTATTCACCAAACTCGACCCGGAAATTGCCGAAAAAGAAGTAGCGAAACTTGGACAGACTCGAGACGCATAAAATTTGCTGTGTCATATTTCCCATGTCCTATAGAAAGGGAGAAACGTGGAATTAAGTGAGATATACGCTCCAGTAAAAAAAGACCTGTTAAAAGTTGAAGAAAAACTGAATGAGATAAGCAAGGTGGATTTTTCTCACCTCGCAGAACTTGTGGATTACAGCCTGAAAAATACCGGAAAAATGATAAGGCCGGCTCTTACTCTGCTCTCAGGAAAATTCTACAATTATAATCTGGAGCTGCTCATTACTATGGCGACATCCGTTGAGGTAATGCATACGGCAACCCTGGTGCATGATGACGCGATCGACCATTCGGCAATGCGGCGCGGCAGGTCGACCATATACAGGCTATGGGGTGATGAACAGGCAGTTCTGCTTGGTGATTACCTGTTTGCTGAGGCTGGAGGATTATGCGCGGCTACCGATAATCTCCATGTTATCAGGCAATTCTCGGCTACGTTAAAAACGATATCGAGCGGAGAAATAGACCAGGCATATAATTCTTTTAACCCGGATCAGTCCAGGGATCAATATTTCAGCAGGATTGCTAAAAAGACGGCGGCCTTGTTTTCCCTCTCCACCGAATCGGGGGCAGTATTAAGTGATGCTCCCGAAGAATCCATACAAATACTGGTTGATTATGGTTATAACCTGGGAGTGGCTTTCCAGATCGTGGATGATATACTGGATTTCACCAGCACCGAAGAAGAACTCGGCAAACCGGTAGGATCCGACCTGACTCAGGGCACCATTACCCTGCCTTCTCTGATGATAATGGAGAAATATCCGGAAGATAATCCTATCATCAAGTTGTTTGAGAATAAAGAGGGTCAGGCGGAGATCGACAGGGCTATTGAGATCGTCAAGAATTCTACCATTACCGACGAGTGTTATGAAATTGCGGAAGACTTTTGTCGGAGAGCATGTCGTGATATCAAGAAATTACCTGAATGCGAGACACGCACCTGCCTGGAAGAACTGGCGAATTATATGACAATCAGGAAAAAGTAATTACTCGTCACTCGATTTAGTACTCCCGTCCGTGTAGGTTTCCACCTTGCTGGTCGGGAGTTTTTCTTTGAAGAGATCAACGGCGCGCTGGCAGGCAGCGAAAGCTTCATCCCTGTGAGCGGATGAAATGGCAATAACCAGGTTGATGTCTCCCACGTTGAGCTTGCCGATCCTGTGGTAAATGGATACTTCGTTCAGTTCCCAGGTCTGTTTGAGTTCGTTGGCTATCCTGCGTAATCCGTCTTCAGCGGTACCGTCGGGATCACCATATTCTACGGACGCAACCTGTTTTCCATAGGAAGTATCACGGATAAGGCCGACGTAGGACAGGGCACATCCGCTTCCGGGTGTCTTGACCTCGCTGACTATTCTTTCGGGTGACAGAGGTTTATCTGTAATTTTAATCATACTACATTATCCACCTGATAATTTGGCGATGAGACATGGGGCATTTGCCGGAAGAAATTCTACGGTGAATCGGGTAATGGTTGAGTCCGTTCAGGCAGAGGGTCCGGGATTATCGGGGCTTTTTTTGTCCTGCTTTTAGTTTTTGCTTGTTCGGTGGCATCTTCGACCACGGCGGCTACTTTCTTTGATTTCTTCTTGCTTTCTTTGCCCGTGAGTGAAGCAAATAACTCTTTGAGCTGGTCACCTTCGAGAGTTTCCTTTTCCAATAAGGCCTCTGCGATGGTTACGAGTTTATCTTTGTTCTCGGAGAGTATTTTCTTGGCTGTAGAATACCCCTCGTCGATAAGTTTATTTACTTCACGGTCTATCTCAAGGGCGAATCTCTCCGAGTAATCTCGCTGCTCGGCAATCTCTCTTCCAAGGAATATCAGCTCTTGTTTATCACCGAAAGTCCGCGGGCCCAGCTTGTCACTCATACCGAGGTCTATGACCATCCGGCGCGCCCACGTAGTTGCCTGCTTGATATCGGAGTGCGGTCCGGATGTTCTTTCGTTGAAAATCAGATCCTCGGCAGCATGACCTGCCAGAAGGAAGGCCAGCATATCCTTGAGAAGAGAACGCGTATAGATATTGCGGTCTTCTTCGAGCACCTTGGTGTAACCACCAGCCATTCCGCGAGGGATAATCGTTATCTTCCGAACCGGTTCGATATTCGGCAGTGTATGTCCCACGAATGCATGTCCTGCTTCATGGTAGGCGGTAATTTCTTTCTCTTTCGGACTGATCCGTCGGCTCTTTCTCTCAGGTCCGAGCTGCACCTTGTCGATGGACTCCTCAAGTTCTTCCATGCTGATAGTTTTTTTACCGTTTCTCGCAGCCAGTATCGCCGCTTCATTGATCAGGTTGGCAAGGTCGGCTCCGCTGAATCCGGCAGTCTGTTTCGCCAGAACTTCGAGGTCAACGTCTTTATCCATCGGTTTATCTTTGGAATGGACTCTAAGGATGGCTTCACGTCCGGCAATATCAGGAATATTCAGAATTACTCGCCGGTCAAACCTTCCGGGACGGAGTAGTGCCGGGTCGAGAATATCGGGACGGTTGGTTGCCGCTAAAACAATAACGCTGGCATTTGTATCGAAGCCGTCCATTTCAGTAAGTATCTGGTTCAATGTCTGCTCACGTTCGTCATGGCTGCCGCCGAGTCCTGCTCCACGATGTCGCCCGACAGCGTCGATTTCATCGATGAAAATAATGCATGGTGTATGGCGTTTAGCCTGGTCGAACAGGTCGCGTACTCTCGAAGCACCGACGCCGACGAACATCTCAACGAACTCACTTCCGCTTATAGAGAAGAAGGGAACTCCGGCTTCTCCGGCGACAGCACGGGCCATGAGAGTCTTGCCTGTGCCGGGAGGTCCTATCAGGAGGACACCTTTCGGGATACGGGCACCGAGGCTCTGGAATTTCTCGCGCGATTTCAGAAAATCCACGACTTCGGTGAGTTCCTGTTTGGCTTCATCTTCACCGGCAACATCGTCGAAAGTTGCTGATGGTTTATCCATGGAAAGCAGCCTGGCCCGACTCCTGCCGAAGCTGATTGCCTGGTTGTTAGCTCCACGGGCGCGGAAAAAGATATACATGATGAACCCTCCGAAGAGTACGAAAGGCAGAAGCCCTATCAGCCAGTTACCCCAATCAATCCCGCCGGACTTGATTTCATATTCGACGTCCTTATTGAGTCCGAGTTCAGTCAGTTCCTTATAATCGAGAACGCCTATATTCGTTTTTACTACCGTACCGTCGGTTTTGGTCACCGTAAGCCATGGACCTTCTTCGAGAATGGTATCAATCTGGTTGCTGTTGGATATGGCGATTACTTCACTCAACGGAAGTTCGGTCGGTTTCTGAGGAGTTGACAGCAGCAGAGTAGCTACGGAAACTGCTCCAACAAGGATAACAATATATAATAACCCGCTTCGTTTCCAGTTAAATCCCATTTCTTCACCTTATGTAAGTTCGCCTGAGAACCTAGCTTATTATACCAGATATATCGGTAAACAGGGAAGCTGGGGACATATAGCTGCTATATAGCTGGATAAACGTAACCATAAAGCTCGTTATAAGCTGTTATAATACTTCTTCATCAGAAGGGCGTCGATTTCAAGGTTGGGGCTTTCACATATCAGGAGTCCCTTGACTTCAAATATTTTCAACGCCCGGAGGAGTTCTTTATAGTTGAAGTCCGACTCGTCAAGGTCGAGGTGCTTGAGTTCGCCTTTGGGTCCGTACTTGATACCGGAACAGTGGATATGTATATCGTCGAGGGCGGATCTTCCCAGTCCTGACTCAATCCTGTTGAGCACCTCAGCGAATTCCTCGTAAGTATTCATGTCACCCTTCAGGGCGTGATTATGAGCGAAGTCGATGCAGGGAGCCGTGCCATCAAGCTCGGAACACAGCCTGATAACTTCATCTACGGTGCCGAACTGGCTGCTTTTACCCATAACCTCCGGCCGGATGGTTAGCTCGATCCCTTCCTGCTTTATCATTTCCAGGGTGTCTTTAAGGTTCTGCTTTATCTTCGGATAGGCCATTTCGGGCGGATCGCCCATGAAGAAGGCGGTATGAATAACCACGCTCTGTGCGCCGCATAGGGACGCAACTCTTGCCGTATGGAGAATTCTCTCTTTGCTGGCTGTTATTTTCTCCGGTTCCTTTGCGTTCAGGTTAATGTAGTAGGGAGCATGGGCCGACAGTTTAACTCCATGTTCGGCAGCTGTTTTCGCGACTTCAACTGCGACATCCTCTTTCATCTGGACTCCCTTGACGAACTCGATTTCCATGCAGCCCAACCCGAGTTCAGCGATACGCTCGATAGCGCTCATCGTCGATTCTCCATGAGTACTGTAAGGTTTTCCGGCTGTTCCGAACAGCAGTCCTGCCATAATCCCATCCCCTGATTAATTCTGAAATTAAAATAGCTATTCAATATTTACATGTATCTGTTTTCACAATCAAGTTTTTACTTCCAACATGCGGAAAAGTATGCTAAAATAGTTTATTTAGTTAATTATTTTATTTATTAAATATTTATATTATAAAATGGTTCTATAGAGGGGGAATTGATGAAGAAGGAGATTCTGGACAGCGTTGCCTATGATCTATTTACAACTTTACCATTAATCCATAGAAACATACGCAACAAGCTGATAAAAAACGTTATCACCAATTTCAAGGAAGATATCGCCCCACCTCATTTCGAGATCATGAAACTCCTTGAGGAAGCCGGGATGCTGCACGTCGCAGAGATTGGTGAACGACTCCTGATAGCCAGACCCCAGATGACGCACCTTATAGACAGACTGGTTGAACTCGATATCGTCGATAGGGAAACCAATGAAGAAGACCGTAGAATGCTGAATATAAGGCTAAAAGATAAAGGAATGACAATCATTAAGGAACGCGACAAGCAGGTGATAAACGCGACAAGGGAAGCACTCTCCGGTCTTACCGATGATGAATTGAGAGTACTTTCGGCGTCACTCAACAATATCAAAGAGGTATTCTCCAAGCTGGAGTAGATATAACTTATCCGTATTCTTCGAGGTAACGGATACGGATGCTTAGAAAGGTTCATGGTTCATGATAGATAAACGACAGGAAATGCTTACCAGCGAAAGCGTTGGAAAGGTGCTGTGGAATATGTCCTATCCTGCTGCCATTGGCGCAGCGGTGATGGCCCTTTACAACGTGGTAGACACGATATTCATCGGACAGATAGTTGGTCCTCTCGGTATTGCGGGGCTGACCATCGTTTTTCCCCTTCAAATACTGGGGATGGGGCTGGGGATGATGATAGGTATGGGAGCGTCATCGATTATATCGAGGGCACTGGGCGGAGGCGATGATAACAAATCAGAACGAACACTCGGTAACGCAATTTTTTACTCGATGGCTATTGGTCTGATTATTGCCATAGGGGGTCTTTCCGCTTCGACTTTCTGGTTGAGGCTGGCAGGCGCATCGGATGCCATTCTGCCGTATGCTAAATCATATTTCGATATTATTATGGCGGGAATGATATTCCGGATTGCCGGTATGGGGTTAAGTAACCTGATCCGATCGGAGGGAAATGCCCGGTACGCGATGCTGTGTATGGTGGTGTCATTTGCCTTGAACATAGTCCTCGACGCGGTATTCGTGTTATGGCTGGATATGGGGATCCAGGGGGCCGCAATAGCGACAGTTATCTCTGAGTTTCTGACTACAGGACTGGTCATACGTTATTATATATCCGGTAATTCGACTTTGAAGATTCACCTGAAGAATATTCTTCCTGATTGGAAAATAACCAGAGAAATAATGACGATAGGTTTTGGAGCGCTGGTCATGACTGCCGGCGGCAGTTTTATCCAGATGCTGATGAACAACCTGCTCCGGTCCTACGGGGGAGATCTCGCAATAGCTTCATTCGGGATGATTCATCGTTCCATGACATTTTTCTTTATCCCTATAATGAGTGTAGGACAGGGGTTGCAGCCATTGCTGGGATTCTCATACGGAGCCGGGCGCTATGACAGAGCGCTGGCTTCTATTAAGCTGGCGTTAATCGTCTCTACCGGTTTTGCAATACTGGCATTTTTCATTGTATTCCTCTTCGCGGAACCGCTCATGCATATCTTTACACAGGATGCCGGACTGATACAATCAAGTTCGAGCGCGGCTAAGATACTCTTCTTCGTAGCCTATCTCATAGGATTCCAGATGGTGGGGCAGACAGTATTCCAGTCGCTTGGCAAGGCTGTTTCCACCTTCCTGGTTACCACATCCAGGCAGATTATTTTCCTGTTGCCAATGATATTTATCCTGCCTAATTTCTGGGGACTGGATGGAATCTGGTATTCATTTCCCATTGCGGATGGGCTTTCTTTCCTGCTCGTGGTCGTACTCCTGTTCTTTACGGTCAGAGATTTAAAACAGGGGAAGGTAAAGGCTCCACAGTTCCGCATGCCGCCGAAACCCGAACCCAGGGAAGTGGTGAAAGCGGGAGGATATATCGGCGGAATCAAGACTCAGGATACGGGTGAAAGCGAAGAGTTCTAACCAGATACACGAGTAAGAACAGGTCATGAGTATGATATAATTATGGGTAGTTAAGTACCTGTCATGGAGGAATAGTTTCTGGAATCTCTGGAAGTAGCGCACAAAGCAGTTGAAATTGCCAGCGAAAAGCAGGCATCGAATATAGTCCTGCTGGATACCAGCAAGGTATGCAGCTTCGCCGATTATTTTGTGATATGCAGCGGAGAGAGTTCACGCCAGATAAAAACTATCTACGAAGAAATCGATCATGCTCTCAAGAAAGAAAATGTTCTTCTCCATCATCGTGAAGGCGAACCAGATTCAGGCTGGATGCTGCTTGACTTCGGTGACGTGATCGTACACATCTTTGCAGTGTATGAAAGAGAGTTATATCAACTCGACGATTTATGGAGTGGAGCGAACCCCCTTCTCAAGATTCAGTAATCGAAGACCTGGTCTTTACCGAAAAACAGGTTAATCTCTCTCTCGGCTGATTCCGGTGAATCGGAACCATGGACGGCATTCTGCTGGATATCGATACCGAAATCTTTCCTGATGGTTCCTGCTTCAGCCTTTGCCGGGTCGGTAGCTCCCATGATCTTCCTGATCTTTTCCACCGCTCCTTCGCCTTCCAGGACGGCGGCGATTATCGGAGTCGAGGTTATATATTCCAGCAGGTCGTTAAAGAAGGCTTTTCCGATATGCATTTCATAGTGTTTTTTCGCCAGTTCTTCGTCGACGTGCAGCATTTTCAGCCCGACGATCTTCAGTCCCTGGCTCTCAAACCGGACAAGAATACTTCCGCCTGCTTTTCTTTCTATCGCATCCGGTTTTACCAAAATTAACGATCTTTCCATGTCAACTCCTTGTTTAGGTGCTGCTTTTCTCACTTAGTATACTATATTCCGCCGTTATTTCTTCCCAGGATTCGGTTTGGTTATCGACGGACCTCTGAAATAACGCGGTTGGAGCGTAGCGGTATCGTCAAAATCTCCAGCTTCGATTCGCTTCAGTCCAAGTTCCGCGAGAAATCCCGGCCGTCTCAGACCGGCGAACGGTGATACAATTACCGCGTTATCCCCTAGTTTTGATTTCAGTTCATCAGCTATTTTATAAACATATTCGCCACAAAACACGGTTCTTGTTTGAATTCCCGAACACAGGTCGTCCAGTGTCGACAGGTGTTCCTCCTCAAGCTGTGTCCAGCCGGCGTCCGTCAGCCGGTACGTAGCTGTAGCGACTTCCTCTCTCCCGGCGTTCAGGATAGGGCAGACGGGCAGTTCCGTTCCGGCGTGCTGCCAGGCTTCCGCCTCGAGGGTGCTGATCCCGACAATCGGGATACCGAGACTGTATGCCAGCCCCCTGGCAGTGCTTATTCCTACTCTAAGACCGTTATAGCTTCCGGGTCCGCGGGCAACGATTATGCAGTCGGCTGATTCAAGGCTGAGGGAGTTCTGCTCCAGAAGGTAGTTCAAATTAGGCAGAAGCTGGACGGTATGGTTCTTACCGCAGTTCCAGGTCAGTTCGGCCAGAATCCGGCCATTATCTGTAAGGGCCAGTCCGGCTGTATCGGTTGAAGTATCTATAGCAATCTGCATTTAATTATTAGTATAACCTTTGATTATATTTTGGGCCAGTTCGAGATATCGTTCACAGGACGGTTCGAGGAGTAACCTCCTCTCCGTATCGCCGATATATTCAATTCTTATCATTAAATGTCTGCGGGGCATTATACTGATGGCTTTTTCGGCCCATTCCACTACGCTTAAACCGTCACCGTAAAAGTAATCATCCAGGCCAAGATCCATACTCTCTTCGATATCGTCGACGCGGTAAAGGTCTATATGATACAAAGGAAGTCTTCCGTATAGTTCTCTCATTATCACGAAGGTAGGACTCAGGACGTAGTCATCGATACCCAGTCCAAGGGCAATTCCCTGGGTCAGGCATGTCTTGCCTGCACCGAGTTTCCCTTCCAGTAGAAGAACGTCTCCCGGCACCGCAATTTCTCCGATAATTGTGCCTATTTTTCGAGTTTCCTCCGGACTGTGACTGATCAATTCAAACTCACTCATATTGATAGATACTCCAATTAAAAGTGCTTCCATCCCGAAGATTCTAACGAAAGCCTGTACCCGTTGTCATCCATTACCAATACGTCGCCT
>MGML01000043.1:1977-5471 GCA_001796415.1 Chloroflexi bacterium RBG_13_46_14 | reverse complement strand
GTCCTCCACCTCCTTTCCTTTTTACTTTTGTGGGCGACAACCTTTGTGGGCGATAATTGACATTTCTTTCTTTACTAATTTACACTCAATAATCAACACCACGACGTTTCGTAAATTAGCAGGTTATTTATTATTCAGGAATTGATTGGTATATTGTTATTAAATATGCATTTTTTGCAGGAAATGGAGGATGTTACAACCTATGATTGAAATACGAATGTTAGGGAGAGGTGGCCAGGGTGCATACTCATCCGCGGAGATGCTGGCTGCTGCTCTGGTGAAGGAAGGAAAGTACGCAACCTGCTTTCCAATGTTCGGTGGAGAAAGACGAGGTGCGCCGGTAAACGTTTTCCTGCGTTTTGATGATAAGCCGATAAGATTGAGATCCCAGATATACTATCCCGACTGCTGTATAGTAACGGATCCGCTTCTCGCGCGAACTCCGGGCGCACTCAAAGGTTTAAAACCCGGAGGTATCGTCGTTATGAACCTGCCGAATATGCCGGAAGAAAAACCTCACGAAAATACGGAGGTGCTTGCCACGGTAGATGCTACCGGTATTGCCCTGGAGGAGATTGGCCGTCCCATTACAAACACAGTATTGATCGGGGCACTTCTGTCTACAACCGGATGGGCAGAATTGGATACTATTCTGGAAGTATTCAAGAACTCTTTCAGTGAAAGACTACTTAAGAGTAACATCAGGTGTGCGCAGAGAGGTTTTCAAGAAACGAAAGTAAAGAGATTTGGAGGGAATTGATGGTACGGTACAAGTCTGAATATGAAGGACCCTGGGCTTCGGCAAAACCTGTCCTGTTTGCCTATCCTACCGCAGACTGGCGAGCGGTAAGACCTGTATTCAATACATCTGTATGCGGTCATTGTGGAATTTGTTATCTGCAGTGCCCTGTCGGCTCGATACAGGATATGGGTACTTATTGTGACGTCGACCTGTCTTACTGTAAAGGATGTGGACTTTGTGCCAGGGAATGTCCGAATAACGCTGTTACTATGGTGAGAGAGGAGAACAAGTAGGTATGGTAACCAAGATTACTCCAAGAGTTGAACAGGTGAGAGTATTCGATGGCAATAGAGCGTGTGCTTACGGTGTATTACTGTGTAAACCTGACCTTGTTTCCTGTGTCCCCATAACTCCGATGACGCCTATGGTTGAAGCGATCTGGCAGTATGTTGCCGATGGTCGTCTGAATTCAGAACTTGTTGCAGCAGACGGTGAAATTAATGCCCTCAGCTACTGCATAGGCGCCTCGTCTGCAGGTGCGCGCACCTTTATCGGTACCGCATCTCAGGGTCTTGGATATATGTTCGAGGCCTATCTAAAGACTGCCGGGAACAGACTTCCCGTTGTCATGGCGCTTTCAACCAGAGAAAATGCGGCTCCTGACGGCGTTGTTTCTTCTCACCAGGATTTTGTCACGGTAAGAGACGCGGGATGGATCCAGATTGTATGTGAAGGCGTACAGGAAATCCTGGATACGATGATAATGGCGTACCGGCTGGCTGAAGACCCGGAAATTCTTCTCCCGGTTAACGTTTGTTTTGACGGTTACTACCTGTCGTATCTTACAGAGAGGGTAGAGCTACCGTATCAGGAGGACGTGGACGCATTTCTAGCTCCTCTGGCGCAATACGATCGTCCGAAACTCTGTCTGGAAGACCCGCTTACAGTGCCTACAAATACCAGGGAGGAACTATTCGCGGAATGGCGCCATAAACACGTAGTTGCTCAACAGAAGACCAAGAAAAAACTTGAAGATATCGAAAAAGAATTCCAGGAAGCATTCGGCAGAAGTTACGACGGACAGATAGAAGAATACCGCACTGACGATGCCGAAATAGTAATGGTCAGTATGGGCAGCCAGACAGGAGCAATCAAGGATGTTGTCGACAGCAGGCGAGAAAAGGGCGAAAAAATCGGCGTTATAAGAATAAGGCTTTTCAGGCCGTACCCAAGAGAGAGACTGCTTGCAGCGTTGAAAGGGAAAAAAGCTGTCGGTGTTGTCGATAGGAATGTGATGTTCGGATGGCAATCCGGCGTTAACTTTTTCGAGATAAAGGCGGCAATACAGGACTTGCCCGAAAATATACCGGTAACCGGTTTCATAGTTGGTATCGGCGGTACAGACTGCAGCCTCGAGATGGTCGAACGGGCTGTGGATATTACTCAACTGGCTGCCGAAGGTAAACCACACCAGGAAATAACGTGGCTTAATATCGAGTAAAATAAGCGTTTACCTCGATTAATATAACCGGAAAGGGAATATAAAAATGACGAGATTTTACGATACGCTGGTGAAAAGAAGAGACTGTCCCCCCGATTGTCATGCCTGTGAAGAAGCCTGTGCGGCGAGAGCAGGGGCAGCCGGCTCAGTCATCAAGGCTGATGATGTTCATAAAGTTGCCAGGTCTAAAAACATATCCTGTTATCAGTGTGCTCGACCAATGTGCATGGATGCCTGTCCTTCCGACGCGATAGTGAAAAGTGAAGAAGATGGAGTCGTACGCGTATTAACTGATAACTGTATCGGTTGCGGAAGCTGCGTGGACGCGTGTACATACGGCAACATGTTCCTGGATGAGAAGAATCAGGTTGCATTCAAATGCGAGATGTGTGATGGAGACCCGGAATGTGTGAAAGCCTGTCCCTACGAAGTGCTTGAACTTGTGAGTGATAACGAGAAAGTGCGAAGCCATTTCATAACCAAGGACCTTTTTACCTCGGGTGTCGGGTTGTGCTCCGGGTGTCCTATCGAGACCATGTCCCGGATTACAGGCAAGATTCTGGGAGATAACGTTGTCTTTTTCGGTACTCCCGGCTGTTGTTCGAGGATAACACAGGGTATCAATATGCAGGCGAGTGCGCGGGTTCCGTGTTATTTCGCTCTCATGACGAATGCCGCTTCGACTGCTGCAGGGGCAAAACGCTACTACCAGAAAACCGGACAGGATATCATGTGCGTGGTGATGGTCGGTGATGGTGCAACAGCAGATGTCGGTTTCGCCGGCCTGTCAGGAATTGCCGAACGTAATGAAAATGTTATCTATATCTGTATTGACAACGAGGCATATATGGCTACCGGTATCCAGAGTTCCGGCACAACCCCGTTTGCGGCATGGACTTTCACTTCGCCGGTCGGAGCGTACAGGGCTGGAAAACGAAATAACTCTAAATATATGCCCCTGATAATGGCAGATCACGGCATTCCTTATACCGCTACGGCTACCTTAAGTCACCTTGAAGACTATGCTGCCAAACTGGAAAAGGCCAAGCAGGTAAAAGACGGAATGGTATATCTCCACATATTTTCGCCATGCTATACGGGATGGAGATCTCCCGAAAACAGCTCGGTCGAAATAAGCAGAATGGCTGTGGAGACCAACTATTTCCCTCTCTGGGAATGTGAGAACGGGGAATATAAACTTAACTACAAGCCGAAGAACAGGCTTCCGATAGAAGAATTCACAAATACGAT
>MGML01000043.1:0-1918 GCA_001796415.1 Chloroflexi bacterium RBG_13_46_14 | reverse complement strand
AGCGCTTCAGCCTGATTGAAGCCCTGACGAAGTTAAAGCTAAAAGTATAATTTGAATTAAGTGCCGGATTGTCTACAGGTGCAGCAGCCGTCTGGCGTTGCCCTCGAATATCTGGTACTTATCTTCGTCGCTTATCGGCATTTCTTCAACGGAGCGTATGGTCTCGCGTGTGTACCTGTCTCCGTACTCGCTGTCGAATGGGAAATCGGTCGCGAATACCATCTGGTCGGCACCACAGAATTCATAACCGCACATCAGGCCGGGGGTGCTGCCGTAAATGGCAGTATCGTAATAGAACATCTTGAAGTAGTCTATATGCGGTTTCGACAGGTCCTTGGTGTATTTTGCCCCACGGAGTATGACGGCATGGTCATAAGAGCCTTCCATCCTGCGCTCCAGGAAGGGTATCATCCCGCCGCAGTGATGAGTTATTATCTTCAGTTTGGGGAATTTCTCAAGAATCCCGCTGAATACCATCCGCGTCATAAAGGCAGCGGTCTCATACGGCCAGCCAAGGTTGCTGAATATCATGTATCGTGACCTGGGCTCTGAGTGATAGTCGGGATAATCAGCGGAACGGGTAGGATGAATCCATATCGGCAGGTCATACTCCGACATTTTTTTATAAATAGGCATGTACTCCGGCAGGTCGAGCGGCTTGTCGATCACGGGCGTAAGCAATTGTATGCCTTTAAGATTCAACTCATTTATTGCCCTGTCTATCTCTTCAAGGGCGGCGTCGACGTTATCCATCGGCAGCGAAGCAGCCGCGGCAGGGAACTTGTCCGGGTATTTTTGGACGAGTTCGGCCATTTCATCGTTAGCCAGCCTTGCCAGTTCAATGGCCTTCTCGCCGGTGGCAATAGCTTCAATAGGCGGTAAACCCAGTGTCAGTACATGCGCCAGGTCTTCATACTTGTCCATGATTCTGAATCTGTGTTCGAGATCGAAAAGTGTTGGAAGACTGTCGATGACATTCTTCAGGTAAAAATTATCAGGAGTAATCCTGTAAAATTCCTCCTTGTATTTTGGAGTTAATATGTGGCAGAACATGTCAATAATCATTTTTTACTCCTACTCTCTCTTTATGCCTTCGGTTATATTACACCCTCTTCTTTCAAAGACGCTATTTTTTCATCGCTAAGGTTCAGGAGATCTTTATAAACGTATTTATTATGTTCGCCAAGTCCCGGGGCATGACTCCTGATACTGCCCGGGGTCAGAGACATCTTCACGGGAAAGCCGGGTATCGGGATTTTACCCAACCCTGGAAAATCGATTTGCTGCACCATCTCTCGCGCCTGTACCTGAGGATCGGTCAATAACTGGTCTATTGTCTGCACCGGTTCGCAGGGAACACGAGCCTCTTCACAGAGTTTCACCAGTTCCTCGACCGTATGTTCCGCGACCCACTTACCAACCACTTCATTAATCGCGTCTGCATTATGAAAACGGTCCATATCGCTTCCGAACCTTGGATCATCAGTCATTTCAGGCTTGCCTATTTTCTCTGTGAATCTCTTCCAGATACTGTTGGTGACTATGGAAAGGACTACCCAGCCATTTTTAGCTTCAAGACAGGTATTGTACGAGTGAAATCCCCTGTTGCCGATCTGCTTTCGTATTTCACCATAAAAATGGTAGAGCAGCAAAGTGCCCATCGACTGGGAAACGAAGGTCGCCGTGTCGTACAGCGATACATCGATCGTTTGTCCCTGACCCGTCTTTTCCCTGTAGTACAGGGCATTGAGTACGCCTACGGTGGTAAAAAGCCCGGCGGTAACATCTATGAAAGGAATACCTGTTTTTATGGGATCGTTGCCAGGGAAGCCCGTCAGCACCATACCACCGGACCTGGCCTGTGCCGTTCCGTCAAAACCCGGTCTACGGGCATCAGGTCCATCCTGACCGTAACCGG
>MGML01000042.1:18396-18923 GCA_001796415.1 Chloroflexi bacterium RBG_13_46_14 | reverse complement strand
TGATTTATCCTCATATACTCACATGGATACTTTTATCGGTTTTTCTCTATACACGCCGGCTCGGATTTCTCCAGACCGCAGGCGTTGCAGTTTTCGGTGCGGCAGTCACGGGTGGTGATTTCTTCGAGGGAACGCTGATGTTCTCTTTCCAGGAATTTGGGGCTTATTCCGGTGTCGATATGCGACCAGGGCAGTACTTCATCGAGATCTCGTCTGCGCCGGGCGTAGAAATCCGGGTCGATACCGGTTTCTTCGAAGGCCTGCTGCCATTTTTCGAAGCTGAAGTGTTCATTCCAGGAATCGAATCGGCAGCCGAGTTTCCAGGCGTGATAGATAACCTGTCCTATTCGCCTGTCACCTCTTGACAGGACGGCTTCGAGGAGACTGGAGTCATTATCACCCCAGGAGAGTTTGACTCCCTTACGCCGCATCCCGTTCCTGAGTATTCCCTGCTTTCGTTCGAGCCCTTCCCCGCTTTCCTGCGCCGCCCACTGGAAAGGTGTATGCGGCTTGGGAACAAAGGTGGA
>MGML01000042.1:14970-18184 GCA_001796415.1 Chloroflexi bacterium RBG_13_46_14 | reverse complement strand
GCGATAGTTCGTTATAGCCGCAGTTCATGATTATGTCCTCTGCTGCCTGCACCACTTCCTCAGGAGGGCGTTCACGGACCGGACGATAGATAATCCCTGCCTGGCAGAACCGGCAGCCGTGACTGCAGCCGCGCTGAACCTCTATTGCACCGCGATCGTGAATTACTTCTATATACGGCACTACCGGGTTCGTTACCGGCGGCGGAAGCTTGTCGATTATCCGGCGGCGGATCACGGGGGCGGCTTCCGGCAGGGTAGGAGTAATACTGTCAATGAGTCCGTCAGATTTGTACTCGACCTTATAAAAACGAGGCACATAAACGCCGGATATACCGGCTGCTTGCAGGAGAAACTCATTTTTCGAGATCCTGCGCCCAGGTTCTTTCAAATGGCGGAAGCATTCGATCAGTTCCGGTACCGCTTCTTCACCGTCGCCGATCAGGAAAAGGTCGATGAAGTCGGACATAGTCTCCGGGTTAAGAACGCAGCTTCCGCCGGCAATTACCAGAGGGTGGGTATCATCTCTTTCAGCGGCGAGTACCGGGATTCCCGCCAGGTCAAGCATATTAAGTACGTTGGTGTAGGTGAGTTCGTAGCCAAGGGAAAAGCCAATGATATCGAATTCGCTTAGAGGATGTCTGGTTTCAAGGCTGAAGAGAGGGATGTTTTCTTCCCGCATTATTTCTTCCATATCGGTCCAGGGAGCGAACGCTCTCTCAGCAAGGACATCAGGCTGTCGGTTCAGAAGGTCGTACAGTATGGGAATTGCCATGTTGGACATACCGATTTCGTAGGTATCCGGGAAGATAAGAACGGTTTTAACAAGGGTATCGTTCCAGTCCTTGATTATGGCATTCCATTCGCCGCCGGTATAGCGGGCGGGTTTTTTTACGCGGTGGAGTATGGTATCGAGTTTATTTATCAACAAATTTTCTTCCCCCGTGTAACATTATACTTGAAGGCGGGGGTTGAAGTCAGTAAGGAAAGAGAACAGCTAGTCATCCAGCTCAGATAAACTGAACTGCATTCCGTCACTGGCGGCAATAACCCTGGTTCCGGTTCTCTCGGTCATCTTTTGGGCGGTCTTATGCGGATCTATCTCCCACATCTGGTGACCGAAGTGGGTAATTATTGCCATTTTCGGTCTGATTATGCGTATAATCTCTTCCGCGTCAGGTATGGCAAGGTGGGCGGTGGGTAACAGCGGGTTCCCGGTTTCAGGACGCGGTTCCACAAAAACCACGTTTATTATCAGCAGTTCCCCTTCATAGTATGAAGGGAGTTCCTTAAAAAAACGGGTATCGGCAATGTTGGAGAATGTGTGACTGACGGTCCTGAATATAATGCCGTAGGTTTCCGGCCCGTGAATATGGCGAATCGGCGTTGAGAAAGAAACGTTGTCGACAGTATACGTACCGCCTTCCTCAAGCACAACTACTTCGTCCAGGTAATTTTTCAGGAAAGTATATATCACAGGCTCTTTCCCGAGAGCGTCCGACGGCGCGAACAGCATTCCGTGCTGGTTATGACCGCCTCTGGTCATGGCTTCTATCATAATATTGGTATCAGCCGAGTGGTCAAGATGGCGATGCGACAGGATGATAGCGCTCAGTTTCTGGGCATCCAGCTTTTTATCGGTCGCGCGTACTATACATCCGGGTCCGGGGTCGACCAGCAACTGCGTGCCCCCCAGGTTCATCCAGAGGCCGCCGGATGCCAGGCGCTGGCTGGTTATCATAAACCTGCCGGCGCCAGTACCGAGGAAGGTTATCGTATCATTGGGAGGATCTAAATTGTCCATTTATTGTGATCTTATTACAAGGTAGATTATTTTTTGCTGCGTTTATTCGGTCGAATTACCAGCACCGGTTTACCCGAATTCCTGACTACTTCATCCGCAATACTCCCCATTACAGCCCGTACAATTCCACTCTTACCGTGAGAGGTCATAATAATCAGGTCGATTTTCTTTTTCCGGGCATAGAGGATAATCGATTCGGCCGGGTTCCCGATATTTACATGATAGGAGCATACGATTTTCTTACCCTTTATCTCTCTGACTTTCCTGCTCAGGTAGCGCCTTGCTTTGGCTATGTTCCGTTTGTCTTCATCGAGCGCTATCTGTACTGCGATTTTCGCGGCCGCGGGACTCTGGATACCAAGTTGAGGGCCATTGCTTACCGTAACAGGTGTGGCGAGCTTTTCTACCTGCATAAGAATTATTTCTGCGTCAAATCGCTGAGCGATTTCAACGGCGTATTTCAGGGACCGGGACGCAAACTGCGAACCGTCGAGTGGCACAAGTATCTTTTTGAACATATTAATCTCCTCCAGTTATATTCCTTAACGGGACATCTGCCTATACACAGTGTAATCCAAAGGATACATAATATCCAACCAGAACGGAGAGTAAAAAGGAATATGTGATAAAAGTTATTGTCATTCGAAATGCCAGGGTGTATCATATTTCAACTCTTATTGCTGGAGGATGAAATGGGTAAACAGGTTAATGTCGCTGCTGAAAGTGACCTGTCAGAAGGAACGATGAAAGCGGTATCCGTCGAGGGACAGGAAGTGCTGCTGGCCAGGACACAGGATGGCTTCCACGCTATCGGTAATATTTGCCCTCATATGAAAGGCCGACTTTCCAGGGGAACTCTTGACGGTAGTATCGTAACCTGTCCACGCCACGGCTCGCAGTTCGATGTCAGGACCGGAGAGAATATCCGGTGGCTGAAAGGCAGGGGTATTGTGTCCGGAATAGCAAAACTGCTTAAGCCGCCGCGTCCGATAGCGAGTTACAGGGTCGAAGTAAAGGATGGAAGTGCTCTGATAGAAGTCCGTTAATAATGATATGACTCTGAAATGTCATAAACTGAAATTGGAGAGCGTATAATGATATTCTATCGAATCAAGTCGGAAGGAATAGCCCATAACTCATATCTTATCGGTTCGGGAAGAGCAGCTGCGGTGATCGACCCGCGCCGGGACTGCGAAGTATATATCGACCTTGCAAAACAGCATGGTATAAACATCCGGTGGATCTTCGAGACGCATCGCAACGAGGACTATGCCATAGGCTCTATCGAGCTCAGACAACGCACAGGCGCTGAAATATATCACGGACCGGGAATCCAGTGGAAATACGGCGTTACGCTGGAAGACGGTCGAGAATTCGGGATCAGACATTTACACCTTAAGGCTCTTCACACAC
>MGML01000042.1:4476-14953 GCA_001796415.1 Chloroflexi bacterium RBG_13_46_14 | reverse complement strand
AGCATGTCTTATGTCATTACCGATAATCCTTCTTCTGCAATCCCTCTGATGGTTTTTATCGGGGATGCACTATTTGTCAATGATATCGGGCGCAGCGATCTGTACGGTATTTAAGAGGCACCGAGAATGGCAGCAAACTTGTATGACAGTATATTCGGCAAGCTTCTCCCTCTGGGTGACGGGGTAATCATCTGCCCGGCTCACGGAGCTGGCAGCGTCTGCGGGAAGAGTATCGCGAAGAGGGATGAAAGTACCATCGGAATAGAGAAGACCCGGAATCCCTGGCTTCAGATAAAGGGTAAAGAAGAGTTCGTAAAGCTGAAAACAGTCGAGAGACTGGAACAACCTCACTATTTCCGCCAGATGGAACAATTCAACCTTGAAGGTCCTCCGTTACTGGGAAACCTTCCTTCTCCGAAACCTCTTTCTCCGGAACTATTCAGGGAGAAGATGAAGGGTGGTGCCATTGTGGTAGATACCGGTCTTCCCGCTGTATTCGGAGGGGCACATATCAAGGGCGCCTACAGTATCTGGCTTGACGGCCTTCCGGTTTTCGGTGGATGGGTGTTGCCGTACAACAAACCGATACTCCTGGTACCAGAGACTAACAGGGATGTCGATACGGCAGTCAGGTACCTGGTGAGAGCGGGTTATGACCGTATCGAAGGATACCTGTACGGCGGTACAGAGGAGTGGTACAACAGCGGCTATCCTGTCGAACAATTATCGTTACTGTCGGTAGATAGACTGCATGAAAAACTGTCAGGCGGAGACGAAGTTATCGTTCTCGATGTAAGAGAAGAGGACGAATGGGATGAAGGTCACATTGAAGGAGCACTGCGCATATATGCAGGTCACCTGGATGAAATCCCACGGGATAAGGAAATAGTCGTAATTTGTACCGTCGGTCACCGGGCAGGACTGGCAGCCAGTATCCTGCTTAGAGCGGGTTTTGAGGGAGTGTATAATGTACTCGGTGGTTATGACGCCTGGACGGCAGCCGGATATCCGATCACGCGACAATAAGAATTACCTAAAGGAAGGAGAGGAAAAATGGAAGAGAGAAAAGGAGTAGTAACAATGGGGTCTAAACCGGTCACGTTGGTTGGACCTGAAATAAAGGTGGGCGATAAAGCACCTGATTTTACTCTGCAGACCATCGATATGGAAGACCTGAGTCTTTCAGAGAGTAAGGGTAAAGTCAGAGTGCTGAGTGTGGTTACCTCGCTGGATACACCGGTCTGCGATATCCAGACACAGTGGTTCGAGCAGGAGGCCGGCAAACACAAGGATGTCGTTATATACACGATCAGCATGGACCTGCCTTTCGCCCAGTCGAGGTACTGTGGGGCGCATAATATTACCAATCTCAAGACACTTTCCGATCACCAGGATGCTTCTTTCGGAACTGCTTACGGCGTCCTTATTAAAGAGCAGCGTCTTCTCAGCCGGGCGGTATTCATCGTCGATAGGGATGATACAGTGCGTTACGTGGAATATGTGAAAGAGGTAGGGACTCCCCCGGACTACGATAAAGCGCTGGAAGCTCTTGAGAAAATCACAGGGTAATCCATAGCGAATCCCTGAAGGAGGACGAAAAAGATGTCATTACAGATTAACGTTATGATAGGGGGGGAAGCCGGACAGGGCGTTCAGTCGGCAGGTTTCATCCTGGCCAAAACTTTTTCGCGTGCCGGTTATCATGTATTCGCCGACCAGGACTATGAGTCCAGGGTCAGGGGAGGACATAATTTTTTCCGGGTAAGAGCGTCGGATTCCGAGATTGCGGCAATCAGCGAATCGATAGATATTCTTGTGGCGCTGAATGAAGAGAGCATCGGTCTGCATCGTGAGGAATTAAATCCTTCGGGATTTATTATTTTCAATGCCGATGAGGTTAAAGATGTTGCTGACAATAAATTATTCGGAGTACCTCTGACCAGTCTTGCCGGCGACAAAATAATGCTAAATACCGTTGCACTGGGGGCTGCTCTGGGAATTCTTGAGTTCGATATTTCGATACTTGAAAAAGTACTCGGGGAACAGTACGGAAAGAGTGATAGTGGAAATGCTAATATTAAGGCGGCACAGGCTGGCTATGATTATGCTCGGAAAAACTATAAGGGCAGTTTCAGGTTAAAATATCCTCATTCCTCAGGCATCAGTGGAAAGATGCTTCTTAATGGTAATGAAGCTATCGCACTCGGAGCAATGGCGGCCGGGTGCAAGTACGTTTCCTCCTACCCTATGACTCCCTCGACGTCCATCATGGAATATATCGCGGCACGGGCGGATGAGTACGGGATCGTGGTCATGCAGGCCGAAGACGAAGTGGCGGCGATTAATAATATAGTCGGCGCCGGTTATGCCGGTGTGAGGTCGATGACAACGACATCAGGCAGCGGTTTCTGCCTGATGGTGGAAGGCCTGGGGCTGGCCGGAATTACCGAAACCCCGGTGGTGATGGTCGATGCCCAGCGTCCCGGACCGGCGGTCGGGCTGCCTACCAGGACGGAACAGGGAGACCTACAGTTTGTACTTACTGCCCATCACGGTGAGTTTCCCCGGTTCGTGCTCGCACCCGCGAATATCGAAGACTGTTTCCGGTTGACTGCAGAAGCGTTTAACCTTGCCGATATTTACCAGACACCCGTGATTATCCTGACCGACCAGTATCTCGCCAGCTCCTACGCGACCGTTGATAAATTCGACCTTTCGAGGGTTCTTATCGACCGGGGAGAACTGTATTCAGAAAATCCCGCGGAGTACAGGCGGCATGTGATAACGGAATCAGGTATATCACCCAGGGCATTTCCCGGCATGAGTGAAGCCCTGGTAGTGACGGATTCCGACGAACATGATGAATTCGGACACCTTACCGAAGACGCGGATATCAGGAACGGTATAGTATTGAAGCGTTTAAGAAAACTGAATGGCCTGGACAGGAATATTTTGAAGCCGTGGAGATATGGAAACGAAAGTCCTGAAATACTGCTTATCGGATGGGGAAGCTCATATGGAGCTTTATGTGAAGCGGTGGATATCCTGAAGGAGAGAGGGATGGATGCCGGTATGATAAACCTGAATCATCTTTCTCCTTTCCCGGCGGAAGCCGTTGCCGATGCGATAAATAACGGTACAAGGAGCATAGTTGTCGAGGGTAACGCTACGGGACAGCTGGCCAGCCTGATACGTACCGAGACGGGGAGAAAAGTCGACGGAAAGATACTGAAGTTCGACGGACGGCCCATCACGCCGGGATACATCATCGAGAAACTCGAAAAGGAGGGTCTGTAGTATGGTTACAATCAACGATTACCAGGGACTTGAAAGCGCCTGGTGTCCGGGTTGCGGCAACTTCGGTATCCTGAGGGCGGCCAAGAACGCCCTGGTCGAACTGGAACTGGAACCGTACCAGGTGCTGATGGTCTCGGGGATAGGCCAGGCCGGCAAGCTACCGCACTATATGAAGTGCAATACCTTTAACTCGCTTCACGGCAGACCCGTCCCTCCGGCAGTCGCTGCAAAGATCGCTAACTTAAAACTGACTGTTATAGCGGTAAGCGGCGATGGAGACGGTTACGGTGAAGGGGGGAACCACTTCATTCACGCGATGCGGCGGAACCATGATATCACCTACCTTGTTCATAACAACCAGATCTACGGACTGACCAAAGGCCAGGCGTCGCCGACAAGTGACACGGGGTTCGTCACGAAAACAACGCCGCACGGAGCTCCAAGTCCGGTAAGTCCGCTTGCCCTCGCAATCGTGACCGGAGCGGCTTTTGTCGCCCGTGGATTCGCCGGAGACGTGAAACACCTGACCGGCCTGATAAAGGAGGGAATTACCCATAAAGGATTTTCTCTCATCGATATACTTCAGCCCTGCGTTTCGTTCAATCATAAGAATACCTATGAATGGTATCGCGAGAGAGTGTATAAATTGAGTGATGAAGGAGACTATGATTCTTCGGATAAAATGGTAGCGCTGGAAAAGGCGATGGAGTGGGGAGACAGGATACCGACAGGGATTCTTTACCAACAGGAACGCTCGACCTTCGAAGAGCAGTTTCCGGTGCTTGCCGGGGGAACGCTGGTTGAACAGGAGATAAATCCTAGTAACGTGGAAAGACTACTGGACGAGTTTTTGTAGATTAATTATATATTTGCAACTCTCTAAGGAAATCTGATCTTAACTTAAGTGGCTGATAATTTGCAGACCGGGAATGTTTTGATAGTCTCTGTCATGCGTTACGAGTATACATCCATGGACTAACGCACAAGCAGCTACCCATGCATCATTGTCCGGATGGCGTTGTCCAGGAATACTCTGTATTCTCGCCCATTGTTTAGCAATTTCCTCGTGAGTATTTATTACTACCACTTTATGCAACCAATCTTCTAATTGCTGAAGCCTTAAAGGTCCCCAATTATGGGTATATGCCCATCTGTAGAGTTCTCCAACGGTTACGAAACTGATTGAAAGGATTTTACCTTGAATATCAGGCTTGTATAATGCGGCTCTACTATCGTTTTTCTTCAATAGCAAAGAGAAAACACTAGTATCAAGTAAAAGGTTATCATTGACGGTTTTATTCATCGTTGTTATTTCCCCGTCGCCATTTTTGCACTGTTTCCAAGAAAGTATCTATATCATCTTCTTCGGATAATAACCCTGAGAGTTCAGTAATATCATTAATTGGTGACACTCCTTGAGCTTTTGCTAATTCAGAAATAGAAGGAAACTCTCGTTTGGGATGATAAAAAGTTTCGTGCATTGTAAGCCTGTGTTGTATGCTTGCTATTTCCGATGGAAGTGTATTTATCTCGGCTAGACTTGTTGTATGAGCATTGAGAATAAAGTCTTTTTGCATCTTGTGAAAAGTTGATTGATTCTGAAATGGCCCATCATAACCTTTCGAGGCTTGATCTGCAAGTTGATTAAATTCTACCGTAAACATCTTTCGTCCAAGTTTTAAGGGTATAAGTTCAGGGCCTGCATGGAAGAGTGATATTGCTAACCGCCCCTTAAATCCAGGATCTATCTGGATACCACCAAAAGCCACTAGACCATGTCGTGTAAACTCAGAGCGTAGTCCGAATCGCCCAACCATTGATAAGGGGAGAGAGATTTTTTCTTCGGTTAATATTCCCACAAAACGTCCTGGCTCAACAAAAAAAGTATGATTGGGTTCTTTTCGAAGATCAACTGTGCGTCCATTTTCATGTCGCATTGGACTAATTAGGATTTTCCAATATAAACGCATATCATACGAAGCTGGTTGCAATGCATCATCATGAAATGGGAGAATTGATAATTCTCCGGATAAAACAGCTTTTTTTATGGAGGTATCTGATAATACTGTCATCTTATCTCCCTCCACCTTTGATGGGGAGAAGACTTGACAAAAACCCCCCAAAGGTGTACTCTATATATTGTAGAAAACTGAAGAATATACCTTTGAGGTTCTTAAAAGACGCTTTAGCCGAGCGTCTTTTTTCATATTCTTTTTGATTTATTCTACTACTTTTTCTAATATTTGTCAATGAGTTAAAGCACATATATGAATTTATAGAATCCTTAGATTAGTCGTAGGTCTCTATCGAATGTATCCCTTTGACTCATCATCAGCCCTCGTCTACAATAGCGGAAGGATTCAGGTAAGGAGGGAAGTATGGAACATATCTGGGCGCCGTGGAGGATGGCTTATATCGAGAGTGAAAAGTCGGGAGGCTGCATTCTGTGCGGGAATCCGGCGAAGAACGACGACGAAAAATACTTTATCCTGTATCGCGGCGATAAAAACTACGTGATGCTGAACCTCTATCCATACAATCCCTATCACCTGATGGTAGCGCCGTACCGGCATACATCCACACTGGATGATCTTTCCAGCGAAGAACGGAACGAACATTTCGAGATCGTCAGCCGATGCGTCGGGATTTTAAGAAAAGAACTGAATCCGGCGGGATTCAATGTCGGTATCAATATGGGGGCGGTATCAGGGGCAGGGATCGAAGACCATATTCACAGCCATATCGTTCCGCGCTGGCAGGGTGATACCAATTTCGTTACCGTCGTATCGGATATCCGGGTAGTACCGGAAGCCCTGGCTGATTCCTACAAAAAACTTAAAGATAAGTTCTAACGGACTAAACCCTTTTATATATTCAAGGAGGTTGCTATGCATGGCGGATACATGGGAAAGCTGCTTTTTGTCGATCTTGCCACCGGCGAGATAAGAGAGGAAACGCCGGATGAAAATCTCTACCGGGATTTCATCGGTGGTTACGGTGTTGGTTCCAGGATACTCTACGATCGGCAGAAAGAAGGAGTAGACCCGCTGGGGCCGGATAATATTTTCGGATACATGACCGGACCGCTTACCGGTACACCCGCCATCGGCGGCACCCGCTACCAGGTCATGGCGAAGTCACCGCTGACGCTGGGCTGGGGAGACGCCAATTCCGGCGGATTTTTCGGTCCTTACCTGAAATTCGCCGGATACGACGGAATTTTTATTTCGGGTATTTCAGATAAGCCGGTGTATCTCGCCGTCATCAACGGAAAAGCCGAAATAAAGGACGCTTCTCACCTCTGGGGCAGGACGACGTATGAAACCGAGGATTCTCTTGCCGAAGAGTACGGAAAATCGGCCAGGGTTTCCTGCATCGGACCGGCAGGAGAGAAGCTGTCACGGATAGCCTGCGTTATTACTCATAAGGGGGATGCCGCCGGACGTTCCGGACTGGGAGCGGTGCTGGGGTCCAAGAGACTGAAGGCGGTGGTGGTGAATGGAGATATGAAGGTCCCGGTAGCAGACGTCGATATGGCGAACAGGATCAGGACAGACCACCTGAAAACGATGGAAGAGATCGGCTTCATCCGCAGGTTTCACAAGTACGGGACCAGCGGACACGGCGACACTTCCGCAGCCAGCGGCGATACGCCGGTCAAGAACTGGGCAGGCATCGGCGTGGTGGACCTGCCGGATGTCTTAGGGTTGCACCGCGACATGATGATTGCCAACGTGAAGCAGAGGTTTGGCTGCTGGCGCTGTCCGGCGGCCTGCAAGGCTTCGCTTAACGCCGGAAAGGGTGATTTCAATTACCCGGAAGGTATTCAGAGGGTGGAATATGAGACTATAGGCGCATTCGGCGCTCTCTGTCTGAACACCGACGCGGAGTCTATCCAGATGGCAGGTCATCTGTGTAATGCCTACGGAATGGATACCATTTCCGCCGGAGCGATGATAGCCTTCGCCATGGAGTGCTATGAAAAGGGAATCATTACCCAGGCGGATACGGACGGAATCGACCTTAAGTGGGGTGATCCAAAAGCCATCGTCCAAATGACGGAGAAACTGGTTAAAAGGGAAGGGTTCGGCGATATCCTGGCCGACGGCGTGAAGCTGGCCGCGGAAAGGATTGGAAAAGGTTCAGAGGAGTATGCCGTGCATATTGGCGGGCAGGACCTGGGAATGCACGATCCCAAGCTGCCGGGTCCCCATTTTGCCGGACATGCCTCCGTGACGATGTATAAAATGGATGCCACGCCGGGACGGCACACGCAGTCGTTCGGACCGAACAGTTTCAGGTCGCATCTCTCGAACGCGATGGGCGCCTGCATGATACCGCTCGACCAGAAAGAAGGAGAACTCGGACCGTACGCGGAAACATATATGAGAGCGATAACCGGCCTGGACAGGTCGTATGACGAACTCCTGAAAGCAGGGGAGAGAATCGCCAACATGCGGCACGTCTTCAATCTACGCGAGGGAATCAATCCGCTGGAGCGTTACGTACATCCCAGGATTATCGGCATTCCGCCACAGAAAGAGGGGCCTCTCCGGGACGTTATGCTTGATATCGACGAAGAGTGCTGGTGGAACCTTGGCGCCCTCGACTGGGACAGGGTGACGACTAAACCGGGTAAAGCCAAACTGCTGGAACTGGGGCTGAATGATATAGCGGAAGAGATGTATCCATAAATTTCAGAGTAATTATTACTGTTTTTTCTTTTTTCCTCTCCCACAGTTACGAAAGACTCCCTCTCCATATGGAAAGAGAGTCTTTCGAAAATAGGAATCAATGCGGTCAAGGATCACTTATTAATCGCATGGAACGGTTTCATGAGTGAGTAAGGGGCGAGGGAAGGAAAAGGTTGTTTTTACCAGTCAGGATGGTTGATCAGTCTGCCAGCCAGCCCTCTTTTTTTGTTATCGGGCAGCCATGATGTTCGGACGGCGTTAAATAACATGGTGCGTATTTCATCCCGGATAAAACCGAGGTCATTGGCCAGGATTTCATATTCTTCAGCCAGTGAGTTTCCGAACATTTTAGGATCATCGGTATTGATGGTGACGGGGATATTCCTGTCGTAATAGTACCGTACCGGGTGTTTTTTAATCGATTCGACCACCCCGGTTTTTACGTTGGAAATCGGGCATATCTCCAGGGGTATGCTGTGTTCGGCAAGATAGTCGACCAGTTTTTCGTCCTCGATGGCGCGGGTTGCGTGCCCGATGCGTTCTATTTTCAGGTTGTTGATGGCCGACCAGATGCTTTCAGGACCTGCCGCTTCGCCGGCGTGGGCGGTGGTTTGAAGTCCTGCCCGGCGGGCTTTTTCGAATACATCGGTAAAAAGCTCCGGCGGATAGAGTTGTTCTGCGCCACCCAGACCTATCCCTATGACGCCAAACTCCCTCGCTTCGATAATGTCCGGTAAAATCCTCTCCGCGTTTTCAGGCCCGTTATCGCGCACAAGGTCGATTATCAGGTTGATGTCGATTTCCGGCACCCTGGAAAGTCCTGCCCGTACCGCTTCAGCCAGCCCGGTGACCGTCAGGTTATTATTGATAAACCGGGACATCGAGAAAAACACCTCGGCGTAGAGAATGTTCTGTGATACGAGGTCACGGGCGACCGCTTCGGAGAGGAAGGTGAAATCTTCGTACTCTCTCAGGAACCGGTTTTTCCATACCCATGTTTCGAGAAAATGCATGAAATCCCGATAGCGGAATTTCTCCTCGAGGGCGTTAATGTCCGGGACGGACGGGCCGCCGCCGTATTTCTTTATCATTTCCCAGAGTGTCTCGTGCGGAATTGCCCCGGTAAGGTGAAGGTGAAGCTCAACCTTCGGAACTCTTTCATACCATGATTTCTTTTTACCAGTAATCATGGATGTATTATATTGCAGAAAGGTGGTTATAATGTAATTGAGTTGGTGCAGGGTGGGTTAGTCCGACAAAGTCAGGGCGTAACTCACCCTACCTAGCTACTGGATTCCGGCTTTCGCCGGAATGGGTAAAATAAAATTATATTCTACCCATCCCGATGAAAATTGAGAAAATGAAACCGAGGGTATCCCTCCGCTAAGATAGAAACAGCTTCGGCGAATAATAATCTTAGGAAGGAGATACCCGGATGAATTATATTGGAATGGACTGGCATATCACAACACTGGATTTTGCAGTAGTAAATGAGGCTGGGAGGCTGGTACAAGCAGGAAGAGTTAATACGAGTGTAAAAAACTTGATAACCTTCGTAAAGGGGATAAAACCGCCCAGAGTCATATACATGGAGGAAGGTACGCTGGCCGACTGGATTCTGGAGACGTGTAACAGTTATGGTGAAAAGCTGGTGATAACAAATGCAAAAGAAAACCGATGGATAGGCTCATCGGGTCAGAAAAATGACAGGATAGATGCATTGAAGATAGCCCAGTTAGCCAGGGGAGGCTATATAAAAGAGGTACATCATCCTGTTGGCCAGCGTCGCCGGTTCAAAGAATTGATGATAGCCTACCATGACACAGTCAGGAGCGGGACACGCATAAAGAACAAGATAAAAGCGAAATTTAGAGGGAACGGAATACAGTGTTTAGGCGAGACAATATACAAGAAAAAGCAAAGAGTAGAATGGAGGGAGAAATTACCTGATGATTCGGGGTTGTTGCTGATAGTAGATAATCTCTGGCTTCAACTGGATCAGATCGAAGAAATGGAGGAAAAGGTACTAAAAGCCCTTAAAACTCAAGCACGACAGTATCCTGAAATAAAGAGATTTCAAGCTATACCGGGAATAGGGTTTATCACGGCGGCGACAATCTTTGGGATATTGGAGACGCCCTGGCGGTTTGCTGACAAGAGGAAAGTATGGATGTATGCAGGGTTGGGAATAGTAAGGAGATCATCCGGAGGAAGAGTTTACTCAGAGAAGTTAACCGGGGATTTCAATCGTTTGCTGAAATATGCCGTTAAGCAGGCAGCAGAGAGTGCAATAAGGGCAAAAGACAATCCTTTTCGAAAGAAATACCTTGATATGACCCTGCTGCGCGGAACACCCTCGCATCGAGCTAAGTTGACAGTAGCCAGGGATATACTGGCAACAATGCTGGCAATGTGGAGAAAAGGAGAGGGATACAAGCCTGAGTTAAAAGTAACCCATCTTACCAGACAGGTCTAAATCTGATACT
>MGML01000042.1:2387-4306 GCA_001796415.1 Chloroflexi bacterium RBG_13_46_14 | reverse complement strand
CCAGAAAGAATATGCCTAGAACCATGAGATTTGCAGTAATACTGGCGGGTTGCGTTCGCCAGGGCGAACTTCACCTGCCCTACCTGACTAATTCCATTTTCATCATTATGACTCTGTATTATATAATGGATTTTACCTGTAAATTACAGGAGAGGAGAGCTATAGATGGAAGAAAAGATTACTTATTTCGAGACGTCGGGGGCGGAACATACCGGGGAGACGCTGAGGCTGGCGGCGGAACGGGCGGAAGCGCGTGGCATAAAAACGATTGTCCTGGCATCGACCCGCGGCGAGACAGCCCGAATGGCGATGGAGCGTTATGAAGGCAAGGATATCAAGCTGGTGGTGGTCCCGCACCAGTACGGATTTATCGCCGAACAGAGATTCCCGCCGGAACTGAAAGCAGAACTGGAAAAGAAAGGACACAGGGTACACTTCGGGACAATGCTGTTCCACACCGATAATTTCTACGGCGAGAAAGCTCCGACAATCATCGCTAACACGTTCCGCGTTTTCTGCCAGGGGATGAAAGTCTGCGCCGAGATTATCCTGATGGCGGCGGATGCCGGCTGCGTGGCAATAGGGGAGCAGGTCATCGCCGTGACCGGTACCGGGAGAGGCGCCGATACCGCGGTGGTGGCGACCGCTTCAACCTCCACCAAGTTCAGTGATTTTCATATTACCGAGATCATCTGCAAGCCGCTTCAGACCAGGAACATGCTGCCGCCACCTCCTCCAAACGCTGGCAATCCCCCGCCGCCGCCGAGGTAAGAAAAAGACGGATTGTGAACAACAGAGTCCTGATAATCGTTGCCGGACCTCCCTGCACGGGGAAGACGACCCTGGCGGGAAAAATAGCCGAGAAGTTTAACCTGCTTCTCCTGCACAAGGACGGTATCAAGGAACCTTTGATGGACTCTCTTGGAGCTGAGAACAGGGAAGAATCACGCAAAATCGGTATTGCCACCTATAAGGTATTATATCGTCTTTTCGAGGCAGTTATGCGCACCGGTAATTCCCTGGTAATAGAGAGTAATTTCTACGCCGAGCATGATTCGGATCAATTGAGTTCGCTGATCAGGAAATACGGATACACCGCGATCCAGATCCAGTGCCGGACAGACGGTAAGGTACTCTTCGAGCGGTATATGGAGCGAGCGAACTCGGGAGACAGGCATCCCGGTCATTTCGATTTGCAGTACCAGCACATCGAATCGGCATTGATGAAAGGATATACCGAACCGCTGAAGATCGATGGACAATTGATCGACCTGGATACGACCGATTTTGCCAAAATCGATTATGAGAAGCTATACGAGACTATAGAAAACGCGAGGTGAGGAAATGAGACAGGTAATGTTAACTCCGTCGGCAGGTAAGCGATTGATAGGAAAGGGCATGGCAGCTCATCCGGCGGTCAAGGACGCCCTTGAGAACGGTACCCTGGTAATTATTGCCGGTACGACGAATGCCTATGTCGCCGAGGAGATACTGACAGTAACCGGTGAGATAGAGAAATTTTCACGGAAGGGATTTTTCAGGGGCATCACCCTGCCGCCAACCTACCGCACTACCGAACAGGGACGGCTTACCGACGAAAGCGGTTTTCCCGGCGACGTGGTGATACACAGGGGCGTATGGGACAAAGGGAAGACCATATACGACGTGGCCGATGGGCTGAAGGAAGGCGACCTTATCCTGAAGGGAGCGAATGCGCTGGATGTGGTGAACAGGCGGGCGGCGATACTTATCGGCAATCCCCAGGGCGGGACGATATCCCTGATACTGAACGCGGTGATAGGGCGGAGAGCCGGCCTGGTGCTGCCGGTCGGCCTGGAAAAGCGAGTGCCGGGTACGCTGGATGAGATGGCAAACCGGATAAACGCGCCCGGCTCGAAGGGGCTGCGCCTATGGCCGGT
>MGML01000042.1:1813-2338 GCA_001796415.1 Chloroflexi bacterium RBG_13_46_14 | reverse complement strand
GTCGAAGCCGAGCTCTTCGCCGCCGGCGGCATCTGCGGCGCCGAGGGCAGTATCTGGCTGGGATTTAGCGGCACACTGGAACAGGAAGAGAAAGCCGAGAAACTGGTCAAAGAGATAGCTTCAGAACCGACTTTTTCGGTTTAGGCGGGATTTTCTGGCTTCTTGTTAAGAAAAAGCGATTGGAAGTGGTGATTGACGTCATCCCGGTACAATATCCGCCTGAATTCAAGGATGTCGAACACTTCGCCGACGATTTCCAATCTATGGTCGTCCGTATAATACGAGAAGAACCTGGGTGGTTCAGCCCAGTCGTTCTCACGAACGCCCTCGAAGTCGTTGCCGCCGTACACGCCCATGTAAAACAGGCCGCCGGGCTTAAGTATATAATGGATATCTTTCAGGACTCCGGGAAGTTCCACCTTCGGCAGGTGAAGCAGGCTGTTGAGGGAATATACGACATCAGGAAATATCTGCTAACAGGGCTGTCACCGAATGGGGTTCGAAGGTATATATCAATGACTGTCC
>MGML01000042.1:1507-1804 GCA_001796415.1 Chloroflexi bacterium RBG_13_46_14 | reverse complement strand
GATTGCGGTCTCGCGGGTGGTAACTTCGTCCGGCGTATCGAAGCTGTTCTCCGACTTGATATCCTGACCGTTTACGGTCAGAACCCGGATATTTCCGCTGAAGCTGCCGGTGACAAGGCGGATTTCAGTTTCCAGCGCTTCAGTCTCGCTCCGGTTGACCACGTAGACCGCAAGCCGCTTCCCGGCGTCGTCCAGAGTCGCAGAGACATCGAGTGTTCGGACTCCCTTATAATTGCCGCCGGTAAAGGTGTCTCCCTGCCACCAGACATCCAGCGCCGTCTTTCCGCAAGTCGAGGC
>MGML01000042.1:1294-1491 GCA_001796415.1 Chloroflexi bacterium RBG_13_46_14 | reverse complement strand
TGGAAAATCGTCTGCAGGAACAGGCCGTCGGGCCGGGTGAAGACGGGCGCGATGACGTTCACAATCTGGGCGATATTTGCCATCCTGACCGAACGTGAGTGCCGGATAAAGGCGTTAAAAAGCATCGCCACTACCAGGGCATCCTCAAGGTTGTATTTCTCTTCGAGTTTTTGTTCGGTCGGAACGCCGCCTGACTG
>MGML01000042.1:304-1261 GCA_001796415.1 Chloroflexi bacterium RBG_13_46_14 | reverse complement strand
GGCTATCGGAATCGGTTTCTCCAATTTTCTCTCAAGGCACAGGGCGCGGATAAGCCCTTCATAGGCGCTGAGCCTTTCCTCAATGAGTTCGGACGTCGCCATGTAGGCGTTAAAATCGTTGTCCGGATTGCCGACATACCAGTGCAGTCCCATGTAGTCGAGGCGCTGACTCGCCTGTTCCACCAGCAGTTGAGCGCGTTCGACGATCTCGCCCGACCAGAGAGACAGCGCTGAAGCGATAAGTTTTATATCGGGATCGGTCCATTTCATCACCTTGGCGAACTCTGTATAAGCGCGGGCGTATTCCTGTGGTGTCTTGAATCCTATCTGCCAGGGTCCGTCCACCTCGTTGCCGATCCCCCAGTATTTGACGCGGTGGGGCTGTTCGAAGCCGTGTTTCCGGCGGAGTTTTACCAGCGCCGTGTCACGGGTGCCGTTGCAGTATTCCACCCAGTCGCGGGCTTCCCGCATATCGCCGTCGCCGCAGTTGACCACCAGGTACGGTTCGGAGCCAAGCTTCCGGCAGAACGTGACGAACTCATTGGTGCCGAAATGGTTGCTTTCGACGGATTCCCAGGCAAGGTCGATGCGTGCCGGGCGGTCTTCGAGAGGGCCGATGCCGTCCGTCCAGCGGTAGCCGGAAGCGAAGTTGCCGCCGGGGTAGCGGATCACCGGTAGGCGGAGGCGTTTTAGGGCTGCCAGCACGTCGGTTCGCAGTCCGTTCTCATCGGCGTGAGGTGAATCCGGCTCATAGATGCCGCCGTAAATGCAGCGGCCGAGGTGTTCGGTGAACCCGCCGAAGATATTAGGGTCGATATCGCTTATGGTACGTTCCGGGTCTATTCTAATCTCATTCATAATGAATCATTATAAAATGAAAATCCTAAAATCGAAATACTAAATCCTAAAAAAATTCGAATATCAAATTTCAAATTTTCTATATTTGATATTGTTTAG
>MGML01000042.1:0-297 GCA_001796415.1 Chloroflexi bacterium RBG_13_46_14 | reverse complement strand
AGATTAATATTTGGGTGTTGGAACTTGAAGAACTATTATAATCCTTAATAAAGGTTTGTATTGCGCTTACTCCCAGATGGAAAAATGTAATTTAAATAAAACATATAAAAGACGTTAGTGTTCATTCATAATGAAGGGAGCTTTTCAGAGCTCCCTTCATAAAATGACATTAAGACTCAAGTTTCGTAGCATTAAAATGGTTATCCTTTAAAAGATTTCATAACCTCTGCCACTTCATCGATAGATAACACAAGATGCGAACTGAATTTTATGTATGGAGAAAATTGGATTACATTT
>MGML01000041.1:5373-7102 GCA_001796415.1 Chloroflexi bacterium RBG_13_46_14 | reverse complement strand
GGAATTGTATTAAAAGACATTGGAAAATACAATGTTGGCAGAGTGAAGGTCGGTAACGAACGATGGAGGGCAAAAGCGCAGGAAGATATTTCTGAAGGTAATGAAATTGTGGTAACCGGTGTTACCGGAACGACGTTAACAGTAAAAAAATACGAAGGAGGAAACTAACATTATGTCAGCTGGTTACATAGTTCTGATCATCGTACTTGTGCTGGCGGTGGTACTGCTGGCAAAATCAATTACTATTATCCACCAGGCACAGAGAGGTATCGTGGAGAGGTTCGGGAGATATAAAGAGACCATGGAACCCGGACTAAGGTTCCTGATACCTTTCATCGATACACTTGTATCCAGGATAGATATGAGGGAAACGGTGATAGATATCCCTCCCCAGGCCGTCATCACCAACGATAATGTCACCGTGACGATCGACGCCGTCGTCTATTATTACGTTACCGATGCCCAGGCTGTGCGGTACGAGGTGGCAAACTTCTTTGTAGCCGTCAGCAAGCTGGCGCAGACCAACATCAGGAACGTGGTCGGCGAGATGGCGCTGGATGAGTCATTATCATCAAGGGAACGGATTAACGCCGTACTGACAGAGAACCTCGATGAGGCTACGGACAAATGGGGAGTGAAGGTAACAAGGGTTGAGGTCAAGGAAATCGAACCGCCCCGTGATATATCAGATGCAATGAGTAAGCAGATGAAGGCTGAGCGTGAAAAGAGAGCAACCATTCTTGAGGCGGAAGCCTATCGCCAGAAGCAGATTCTTGAGGCGGAGGGAGACAAGCAGAATTCGATACTGGTAGCTGAGGGTGACAGGCAGGCGGCGATACTCAGGGCAGAAGGTGAAGCCCAGGCTATCGAGAACGTATCGAAAGCGGCTGACGCCTTCTTCATCGGTAATGCCCAGCTTTTGAAACAGCTTCAGGTAACCCAGGCTTCGCTTCAGAACAATACAAAGCTGGTACTGTCCGACCAGTCCAAGCTGATCAATGTCCTGGGGCTTGCCGAAGCGTTAAAGGGGGGTAAATCAGAGTAAAAGTCGGAATAGATATTTAAACTGGAATAATTACGGGCACTTATATCTACGTTTTTAGTGGAGTGCCCGTTTCCCTTTTGATCGTTTCAGATATCAACACTTGACTACCCGAAATTGACAGAACTAAAATCAGTTACTCATCTGGAGGGAGAAGAAATGGATACTATACTGAACGTTGAACCGCTGTCTATGGACAAAACAGGACTTAAAAAGGACGCATTGAAGGGAGAGGTGGCGGTGGTAACAGGAGGAGCCAGCAATATTGGGCTGGGAACCGCCAGGAGCCTGGCATGGCTCGGAGCAAAAGTTGTGATAGTTGACATTAATTCTGAGACAGGTTATGCCGCCGAGGAATTGATAAACGAGGAAAATGGGCCTGATACCGCTTTATTCGTTGCTACTGATGTTTCCGATGAAACCAGCATGAGAAACATGGCTGGAAAAACTTTCCGCAAATTCGGTAAAGTGGATATTCTTATCAATAATGCCATGGATATGTCGCTGGGAGGTCAGATACTGACGTCCAGGGTTTACCAGCTGGACAGGCAGTATGCAATCTCAGCACGCGGAACGATGATAGGGATTCAGCTGTTCGTACCGGGTATGTTGAGGAGGCACCACGGTGTGGTAACCTATTCATCCACAGCTTTCCGTTACCCCGTAGGACCCAGTAATTACTGCGCG
>MGML01000041.1:3935-5352 GCA_001796415.1 Chloroflexi bacterium RBG_13_46_14 | reverse complement strand
ATTATGATGTCGCTGGCAAACGAGTTAGGGCCGGTAGACGAAACCGGAGTTGCCGTCTTCTGTTTTATTCCGGCAGGCGTCGGCGGACCACGTCCGGCACCTATTAAAGTGCAACCTTCGATATGGGAACCTCAGAGAGGTGAACCGGGAGGTGGCTTTATGGGTCGTGGAATGCCTGGTTATGAAGGAATGGTTCCACCACAGGACTGTGGTGCGGCTCTTTCATACTCGATAACCCGGGCTAAAGAGCTTCACGGCTCGGGAATACTACTCCAGCAGGCACTCAGGCAGATGGACTGGCCTTACCCTAAGCCGGAAACAGTACAGAATTCCGATCTTGAGAGGATTAGCGAGCACGCACTTTCGATGATATTCTCCATAATGGGACCCGGTTTCCCAGACCCGAAAGTGCCGCTGAACTCCATTAATAGGTCGGACAAGATACCGGATCCCTTCGAATAATTATCAGTAAATGCGTAAAAGCGTATTGACGTAATTGCGCAAATGCGTTATAATGCCGGCAGAGGTAGTAACCGATGCCGGTTATTTGTATCGCCAACCAGAAAGGCGGAGTTGGTAAAACCACCACGGCGGCAGCCCTCGCCGAGGGACTTGCCGAACATAAAAAACGGATTCTCCTTATAGACTGGGATCCCCAGGCAAGTCTGACTATTACCATGGGATTCGCACCTGAGGACCTGGAAATGACAGGATACAGTGTTCTCAGCAGCAACATCAGAGAGAATGCAAACGTTTCTATTCATGATGTAATACTCCACACAAGGAATCCTTTAATAGACCTGGTACCGGCGAATATCGAATTATCGCAGGCTCAACTTGATCTCGTAAGCGCTTTCACCAGGGAATCAGTATTGAAGGAAATCATAAAGCCGGTGCGTAATGAATACGACTATATCCTTATCGATTGCCTGCCCAGTCTGGCTTTACTGACAATTAATGCCCTGACTGCCGCCGACAGCGTGATTATACCGGTGCAGGCTGATTACCTGGCAATGAAAGGGCTTACATTATTGTTGGATACCGTTATCAAAGTGAAGGAAAAGTTGAATCCGCGGCTGGAAATATCAGGTATATTATTTACCATGACCAGTCTGCGGACCTTACATAGTAAGGAAGTCATCGATGTTACAAAAAAGGCTTTCGGTGATCGTATACGTGTGTTCGATACTCTTATACCAACTTCCGTCCGCTTTAAGGAAGCTCCCGCTGCCGGTGAATCCATACTCACCTATGATTCCGCTTCGGCAGGAGCTGAAGCTTATCGATTACTCACTAGAGAGGTGTTGAATGAAAAGGGCTAGAGTTACCGAAGAAAACGCATATGGAAGAGCACTGGACAGGCTGACCGGTGTTGATAGTATAACGGCAACTCCCGCACCGCCCCCCCGACAGGTGA
>MGML01000041.1:3480-3920 GCA_001796415.1 Chloroflexi bacterium RBG_13_46_14 | reverse complement strand
CCACCACGATTAAACTTTCGGTATTTCTTAACAGGCAGGAAGATGAATACCTGGAGAATCTCTCATCCACCGCCAAGTTCAGCGGGGGAAAGAAGATTAGCAAGACCCGGCTTGTGGAAAATATGGTTAAAGCCTTCAGCGCTACCGAACTCGATGTACGCGGTGTAACCAGTGACGAAGAACTCCTGACTCGACTGAAAGCGCAGTTGCGCAATTGAGCATATGAGTAATAATCAGATTCCAGCCCTTTTGTCTTTCAATCATTCTAACCAATTATTTTCCGGCATCCCTATCTCATACCTATTTATTATGTTTGAACATGTGTGTATATTACGCCTGAAGTAGGATCAGTTCAGCTGGTTAGAATCCATATGCTCTTATGCCAGTATTTCCACACCTGTCACATTAACCTTCATGCAAAAACTTAACTTTACATATTT
>MGML01000041.1:3034-3435 GCA_001796415.1 Chloroflexi bacterium RBG_13_46_14 | reverse complement strand
ACTACCTTAATAATCGCCTATCTTACATAGATAATTACATATATACCTTGACAATAGGTATAATAGCTGCTATACTAGCATTACCAACTTAGGAGATGCAATGATGACAGAGACGAATTTACCAAAAATTATGACTATTGGTGAAGCAGCGGAATATTTCAAAACAGATAGAGATACCGTTATGAAGGAAATTGAACAAGGAAACCTGCGCGGATTCAAAATATTTGGAGATTGGCGCCTCACAGAAGCTAGCATAGTGGAATTTATTAACAGAGATGGCCATATATCGACAACACTGCACAAAGCTGAAAACTTAGAACTAGGATATGAAAAAACTAGCTTTACAGAGATTGGACCATTCAACTATAAATGGCCTACTTCAGAAGAACATTATGAAAATG
>MGML01000041.1:0-2998 GCA_001796415.1 Chloroflexi bacterium RBG_13_46_14 | reverse complement strand
ATACATTTAGGATAGGATTTACGAGTCGTGAATTGGCAGGGATGATGCGCCAGAAAATTGTTGTTTGGATTAATAATTGGCCTGTAGTTGAGTTTACCGCTGGTAACAACTACGAATCTGATGGACTACTTGCTGGCATCATTAAGATTAAAGGCGGGAAGCAGTTACGCCCATCAAGTAAGATTCCAGAAGAGTACAGAGATTTTCATGTAGCGAGATATGACTCTATTGTCCAGGGACGATATGCAAGTAGAAACATGGCGGTGATAGTAACAAAGGATGATTTAGAGTCCATGATCCGACATGCAATTATTCGGGCTACCTGGAAGGAGCTAATATAGTACACATACGATGAAGTATAATTGAGAATATTTATTATTGTAGTGAGGGTAGGATGATTCAACTTAATAGTAAGCAGGTTGACAGATTATTCAAGCTTCAAACAAAAAGAGAGGTTGATGAATTTATTCAAAAGTATTGTGCTGGAGCTACTTGGCATAATCTTGGAGATAGAGAAAGTCCTGCGGCTAATGTAGAAGTTTCACCTGATCCAATCAACCCACTAATTGAAAGATTAGTTAATGGTATGGAGAGCCTAATTCAGCGCGAAGTTGAGCGTGCCATCACGTTCGCTAAAGGTGAGGTGAAGGAGCCGTCTTCGATTTTTGAAGCTGCTGAGAGATTTTTCGAAATTCCTCAAGGGCGAGCACGGAATTTAACTATAAATGATCGGAGACGAATAGCAGAAAACCTTAAAATCATATTTAGAGGAAAAAAAGGAGCGCCAACAGTAATCATACTCGATAAAGGGATAGGTATACATCCTGACGATATGCCTAACACGATTCTGTCTTTAGCAAACAGTAATAAAGGGAAGAAGCCTTATCTTATCGGAGCTTACGGGCATGGTGGATCGTCAAGTTATGAGTGGTGTGATTACGCAATTATTATTTCTCGGAGAGACCTTAGCCTCTTAAAAACCAAACAGGATGTTGTTGGTTGGACTATAGTAAAAAAATCAGCAGAGTTTGGTGCAAGAACAAATGACTATCAATATCTTGTTGATGAGACAGGAAAAGTACCAAGATTTTTACCGGCGCACCTAAATGGTTATGATTTTATACGTGGCACCTATGTTAGCCATATAGAGATGCGAGGTACCGGTGCATTTGGAACAGAACTCACAGGATTAGCACCGTACCAGACGTTAGATTATCGTCTTTTTGATCCAGTTTTCCCATATTTGTTGATAGAAGAAAGATCTGAATTTATTGGAGGTGATACTCACTCAGGCACTAAAGAATATCGAGGTGGATTTAGTCGGGTATTAGCTGGATTAAGAGGACGATTGGAGAGATTGTATGACAATCCAGAAAAAGGTAGAAGGGTAGAATTTTGGAACAAAGGTTATACAATTGAGTTGAATCCGGGGAGTTCTATCAATATTAATTTCTGGGTTATCGAGGATCTAGACATCGATCCAGTGACCAAAACCCGAAAGAATAAACATAAGGACAAAGTGAGATACCTAAAAGATGGAGGAAGACTATCACAAAGACCGTGTGTTGCTACATTTGGAGGCCAGGTTCATACGACACTAACGGAGAGAGTATTTCGCGATAAAAATCTCAAAAGAGTTGGAGAATCAACAATAGCTCTTATTGAAACTGATCATATGGGAGACATGTTCAGAGGATTCTTTGGCTCTAATCGAGGAGAGCCAAAAGAAGAGAGTGAGAAAAAGTTACAGCAATGGTTAACTGAAGCATTAGAGGTACATCTTAATGAACTCAAAGAAATTGAACACCAACGTTTTGAGGCATTCCTTAAGAGAAGAGATGGACAGCACGACATTGAATTAAGAAAGTTGCTAGATCCAATGATTCAAGAATTTTTACGAGGGCAAATGATAGAACAAAAAGAAATAGCTGCAAAGCGTAAACCCCTTGATTTCAAACCAAGGCAAGTCCCAACCTATATTACATTTTCGAATCCGAATAGAACTATTGAACTTTCACCAGGAAACAGTGTGAATACAGTTGTTCTAACCAACGCTCAAGATGAGGTATTATCAATAGCTAAATTTGAACTATCCATATCTGATCCGAGTCTAATACAAGCTAACCTGACTAGTCATTATTCCGGAAGATGGGTCGTCCGGTTGTCGGCACTCCCGAATGCTAAGACAAATTCGGTATGTGAAGTAAAAGCAACTCTTGTACTACCAGGGGCATGGATATGTGAAACTTCGAAACCTTTGCGAATCAGAATTAAAATACCTTCATCGCCGCCACCCTATCATGGTTCAGATCCTCCAACAAAGTTACGAATTATAACTCAGGGAGGTGAGCTTAGGTTGCAGGAAGGAAGAGCAAGAGTCATATGGATTGATACTGATAGTGTAGACGATATTCTGACACGTTTAACCAATCCAGCTACATTCGAGATTACCTCTCTTCCGTTACCAATTACCCTTAAAGGATATAATCAACCTTTGCATGGGCAAATTGGGGTTACAGTGTTTACGCCCTTAGGAGCAGCTCCACTTGATCCTGGATTTTTTGAAGTTAAGTTGAAACTTAAAGATGGTTCTTGCTTGTCTGATAAAGCACCAATAAAGATTGTCCAACAATCACCTCGTGGAGGAACAATTAACATTGAAAGTAATGTTCATGCACCTAATTATGATGTAGTTTACGTTAGTGAACAACCCATTAACGAAGATATAAAGTCTTGGCAGGACATGCAAGGTCCTTTCGGACAAGAATGGAATAAGGAAGATGTGGCGGGATTTGACGTATCATTTGATGCACAAGGTAACCTCAAACTATGGATATTTATTAATCGAGATTTCAATGATTTTATATCAGAACAAAGGAGTTGGGAACGTCGTGGTGAGAATTGGATAAAACAAATGACATTTCTGTATGATGCACAAGTGGCATTTCAATGTTATCAGGCATCAATAGAAAAAGGTGAACCACAACTTACAACCCAT
>MGML01000040.1:5221-5500 GCA_001796415.1 Chloroflexi bacterium RBG_13_46_14 | reverse complement strand
CAGTCTACTACCTCATAGGAGCTTGTGCCACCACCTGAAGTGTACGGTTTTTGTGGCCCTATATCTGTCCCATTATCGCTGATGGTCTACAAACTAGAGCTTAAAAATTTAGCTTTCTCGAATTGAATTTATGTCATTTGATATCGGTATTGATACGAAAAACGTCGATCCTGTTCCAAGTTCACTCTCTACCCAGATTTTTCCTCCCATCGCTTCTGTCCATTCTTTAGCGATATACAGACCCAACCCCGTTCCTCTGATGCCCGAAGTTTCGGGCTT
>MGML01000040.1:1250-5191 GCA_001796415.1 Chloroflexi bacterium RBG_13_46_14 | reverse complement strand
CTCTTTATCATTATGGCTTATGCCCATGCCCTGGTCAGCGACGCTTACGACTACTTGATGTTTCTCTCTCTCAAAACGCACTGAAAGAGTGACACGGCCCCCGTTGGGGCTGTATTTAATAGCATTGTCAAGCAAATTCTTCAACACGTGGGTGAGTTTATCCTTGTCAATCGAAACAGGGGGTAAATCGGGTTCCCTATTTACGACGAACTCATGTTTGTCGGTGGATTCTCTGGCTAATGATAATACCTCTTCAATGAAATTCGATAAATTCACGTTTTCCAGGATAATACCTACCTTACCGGATTGAATTTGACGAATATCTAATAGGTCGTCGAGTATGGTATTGAGCCGTTTACCGTTTTCATAGATTTTGCCAGCCCACTCTCTCTTGGTAGTATCCGGAGGATCACGATGAAGTAAAAGGTCCGCGTATCCGACGATAGAGGTCAGTGGAGTGCGGAGCTCGTGAGAAGCGGCAGCAATAAAGGTGTTTTTGATGTTAACGTTGCGTATGAGCATGGCTCTATGTAACGCTGTCGCGGCGACGAAAGCAATCTCCTGCAAGAGAAACATATCATCAGTGGAGAAATCCTGTTTGGATGCTTTATGCGATATGCATAGAAAACCGATTGTTTCAATCGCTGCAGCAAGAGGAATCAAGAAAACGAGGTTCGAATGAGTTTGTGAAGCGCGATCTGGAAACTCGATATTGTGATCGTGATGCGATACTAAAGCCGCGAGGTCGCTTTGTTCGTCTTTTTTGTTGTGAATCCCGTGGGATGCACTGACTTGATAAGAATCGAATTGCGACTTAACGAATATGCTACCACCGCTCAAATTCAACGTACGTACAATCGTGCCCACCACTAGACGTGATATATCAGTTACATTATTGGCAGAGTTAATAGCTATTTCCAGGCTTTGAATTATTTGGCGATAGTTATACCGGTCTTTATAAAATAATTTGTCTACCAAGAATTCGATGGCTTTTCCTAACGGGCCGAAAAGGAGCGTGGCGATACCGCCTGATGCTATCGCTATGAGTATTTTTTCGGGCGTCCCAGGAGACTCCCGTAAAGCGAGAATGAAGAAAATCGCGACACCCAACACACCGGACATCACTAAAGTTATTAGGCCATAGATTATACTTCGTCTGACGATAACGTCGATATCCATTAGCCTCTTGGAAACAACGGCATAGCCTATACTTAAGGGGATGAATATACAAAACAGGATACCGAAACCCGGAGGAAAGAGAGTCTTTCCCCCTACCGTTTCAGGCAATACATTTAAAAATATGAAAGGAACTAGAGCGGCGATACATCCTAATAATATTACCTCCATTTGTCGTCGTATAACCGGTGAAATAGAATACAAGTAGTTATGTGCTGCGACAACGACCACCGCTGCAAATCCCACTCCGATTTCGAACAACCTCAAGACCCGGAACCACGGCAATGACTGACCGTTGTTATAGCCTACGACCGGGAAAAGTATGAGCGTGACTATAGCCGGAAGATAGATAAAATATATCGTCCGGTTATTTTTGAACCATGTCCTCTTTTCGGGTAAGACGATGAAAAAATGCAGTAGCAGCCATGGACTGACAACGGTAGTAACGATCGAGAGGGGAAACGCGAAGGGAATCGCCCTGGCTGCGGCCATGATTACACTGAGAGTCAGTCCAAAGAATAATCCAGAAAGGCAGAATAACCTGGCAGCGGTGTTTTCCGGCCGTTTAAAATAGACATAGAATCCCATGATCCAGAACACGATACTCACGGTAAACAATGTCATCATCTCTGTTGAGGATTGCCAAGACGGAATTGCGCCCTGGATAGAAGCTGACTTTAAGTCGCCTCGTCTATCTATCACGGTAAGCTCTTTTATAAGCTCGCTGGTGACAACCCCGACTTTTTCATAAACCTTCAGGTTCTCCGGTGCGGGCAGGCCGTTTATCGTCACCGGTCGGTCTCCTACCGAGATACCGACCTCAGCGGCGCATCCACTGACATCAACGGTCTCGACTACCCAACCTTGATCGCTCAAAGAAATTGTCACTCCCATATAAGGTTTCCCAACACTCAAGGCGAAATACACCAGAGAGATAGAAAGAATACTGAGGGCGAAAAGGGAAAATAAGGCGATATTCCGGTTCTTACGTCTCGCGATAAGTCTGGTAAAGAAGGGCTCGGTATTATTCATTAAGACTCATTGTAATCGTTCAATTAGCGACGTCAAATGTTCTATCTTGATCCCGTTGTTTTTCGCTTTCAAGAGGTCTTTTAAAGCAAGCTGCTTATAGAACTGCATTTTAACAAGAGCGTAATGAATAGCGCCAGTACGGAATAGCATTTCTTTTATTTGCGTTGGCTCATAGACTGAATCACTTAGTCGGATCGCCGAGTTTTGTGACGGAGTCGTGGTGTCCAATTTAGTCTGGGTCAAAGCATATACCAGGGGCAAGGTCGGTTTCTTCTTTTCGATATCACTCCCGTGAATAGTCCCGCGTATGTCGTTAGTAATTTGAGCGGCCATCCCTAGATTGTGACCGAACGAGGTAAACATATCTATCAACTCTTGGTTGCCGGTAGCTAACAACGCTCCGACCCGGCAGGCGCATTCCGTTTGAGAAGCTGATTTCATAGCTATCATTTTTAGGTACATATCTTCAGAAATACCCGATTCCAGGGACAGAGTCAAATCTAAGTGTTGCCCCATGCACATGGAGATATTGTACGCATTGACCGTGTTCATAATGCGGACTATCAGGCTATCCGCGACGCCCCTTTTCGCGAGCCTGGTTATTGTTGTTTCTGCGAGTACTATGAGAGCGGTAGCCGCGTTATTGGCTATCGCCCGGCCATACCTGGAAGACAAAGACAAAGGTGAATCAGCATCTTCGATATCATCGAAAACATCAGCAGAGGCCATTAGTAATTGCAGGACCGCTGTTATCGGAACCGCTCGTTCACCATCGCCTGATATTGCTTCACATACTATCGATGGCAGTAGAGACCATGGTTTATCCTGTATGGACTCGTTTGATAACCCTCGTTTGGCCGCAGCCAAAGGCTCTTTTACGATTTCAGCGAAGCCCGAAATATCTGACAATGGAGACAAAATATCTTCTAGCTCCATTTTGAGGAGCTCGATTTGTCTTTCTTGCCACATAGGATTATGGTAAGAGTCTTCTCTATATCCAGATAACCGTGGGATCGAAAGCGGCAGCCAATTGGTCCGAATTACCGGATACCAATCCCAATTTTGTGTTAACGTTCAATACTGCCTTTTTCTCATCGTCGGTCAGATCAAAACGAGAAAGAAAGTTATCTGGATTCGCGGTAAACTCCTTTCGACTTTTTTCGTCTTTGAAGATTGCCTTGACCAAGTTGTGCAACGCCTGTGATTTCATAACAACCTCCTATATATTTTATTTCCTGAGTAATTGTCACAAGAATCGTTAATCTATCTCCTGTGGTTCCTTAAGTTTGCGTTCGCACGAGCTTTTGTACAATATCAAGTATATCTGTACTAGAAAACGGTTTATTGATCATCCCTAAAGGACCATAAGCTAAGGCCCGCTTCATCAAATCGCTTTCCGGATAACCGGTGACTATAGTGACCGGTAAGTTCGGCCTGACTTCCCTTATCTTCCCAAAAAGCTCTGCTCCATCCATATCCGGCATCTTCAGGTCAAGAAAGACTATGTCATATTGTCGAAGATTTAACAATTCCAGGCCTTTGGGGGATTCGTTGACAGTTGTCACCAGGCAATCTGAACCTTCCAAGGTATCTTCAAAAAGCTGGCATATCTCATCGTCATCGTCGATAACGAGTATATTAACGAATCTTTTTTTCGAGTTTTCATTTAACCAGGTATCGATTGAAGATTTGTTAAATCTCCACAGATGACCGATCCTTATCGCCGGAATATC
>MGML01000040.1:0-1237 GCA_001796415.1 Chloroflexi bacterium RBG_13_46_14 | reverse complement strand
AACCTATATATCGTCTTTTTATTGACGCGCAGATACTCCGCCAATTCCTCGAGTGTCATGAATTCTGTGGCTAACACCTCTCCTAGTTCTGTTCTCCTCTTTCTTTGTAGTATAAACCCTTCGGATAAGTGATCCCTAATAATAACTGGGCGAATGGACTATGTTCAAGTCTAATCAACATTGACTTTATGCGTCCCATTCTGTCTGTGAAAAGACGATTTCGGGTGATTTCCCACCTGTTTATCTCTTTTTCCGGGAGCCCGAAACGCCGGGCCAGGTTAACGACCTTCTCAGTAACCCTCCTGGAATGGAAATCAAAATAGTCCACTTGTGCCTCAACACCTATGGCTAACGCGGTGATCGTCTTTGACGAGTGAGCCAAATTTCTTTTTACCGAATAAGGATATTCTATCATTTCTGGAAACGAGCCAGTCTTGTCTTCGGCTGTCAGAACGTTGTTAATGCTTTGAGTGAGTTGCGCAACCGTAAACGGTTTAACGATATAATCCGACGCTCCCATCCTCATGGCCTGTATCGCGACGTCAAAATCCTTTATCGCTGTCATCATTATAATCGAGGTATCATAAAAGAACGATTGAGAGCACTCCAGTAACTCAATCCCCGACTTATCGGGCAATTTGATATCCAGCAAAACTAAGTCATAACGATGGTTTTGGATTTTGTTGAAAGCATCCTGGGCATTCAAAGCTATTTCGCATGAATATCCATCACCGGTAAGGGCGTCTAAGACGAAGGTACAAATAGAAATATCGTCATCGATGATCAGAATGTCTGAAGTTCTATTCATTTCCAACGTATTTTCCTATATCTTCACTAGTTACATTAGTCTATTGTAGTCCAGTATAGTACACTAAAGTAAATGATTTGTCAAGACATCTAACGAATTTTTCATTCAAAACTACCGTTAAATATTTTCATAATTAATATGCCTGATCCCTTTTCATTCGGGAAAGTGTTTTAGTACTTGAGCATCAACCGGGATGGCTACATTTGGCTGTTGCCTCAGCCATTGAAGATAAGCTTGGCTATGGATTTTGACATCTCGCTTAAGTATGTTTGAATTTACATTTACCGCATCTCACATTGAAATCTATAAGCATATTAAGTCGAGTATATTGCTGAACAAATTACTAAAGTACTACTTCGATGCTATTGACCTTCCCCCCGAAAACAGCTACGCCATGACTTAGAGTCTTCCGGTATAATAAAGAAACCA
>MGML01000039.1 GCA_001796415.1 Chloroflexi bacterium RBG_13_46_14 | reverse complement strand
CATTATGACGGCTATCAAAAAAGCATATCCGGATGCGAAGATCGAAGGTGTATCTGTTCAGCAAATGGCGCGTCCCGGTGTTGAAGTAATTATAGGAATGTCCAAGGACGCCCAGTTCGGACCGGTGATAATGTTCGGTCTCGGTGGTATCCTTGTGGAGATACTCAAAGATGTATCTTTCAGAATAGTGCCCCTGGAAAAAAGAGACGCCCGGGAGATGATAAAAGAGATCAAGGGATATCCGGTACTGGAAGGATATCGTGGCCAGGAAGCCGTGGATATAAAAAACCTTGAGGAATTGATACTTAAGGTCTCTGCTTTCGTGGAACGGCATCCTGAGATAGATGAACTCGACCTTAACCCCGTTTTTGCTTACAGCGATGGCGCGACAGCCGTAGACGCAAGGGTGATACTTGGCGAGGAATAATCTTCGATGAACCTGAAATCGGTGCTGGAGCGAACAGCTTCCCGATATGGGGATAAAGATGCGATAGTATACGGTGACCGAAGGATAACGTATACGTCTCTTAATAAAGAATCCAATCGATTTGCCAGCGCACTAAAAAAAGCCGGCATCAACCCAGGCGACAGAGTAGCGTTATTCCTGTCGAACAGTCCCGAGTTCTTCATTACCCTCTTTGGTATAACCAAGATTGGTGCGATTCCACTTCCACTCGACCAGCAGTACAAGCTCAGGGAGATGAAATCATTATTCAATAATTCGCTTCCGGCTGCTATCGTCTCGGAGAAAACAGCGCTGGATGTAATGACTCCAATTATACATGATTTAAAGTCAGTTAAACTCATTATTGAAGAGAGTTCCGAACAGAAAGGTCGTTTCACCGGGTTTTGTGAATTTCTTGATTCAGGTTCGGATGAATATTTGAACGATGGACCTTCACCGGATGATATAGCGGTAATAATGTATACCTCGGCTTCGTCATTTCAGCCCAAGGGAGTCATGCTTTCTCACAGCAGCCTGGTAAAAGAAGTTATTATGTCTTCGGATGGGTATAATCAGACCGCTGACGATATCATGATGCTGTTTGCATTACCGATGTTTCACGTATACGGTCTGGTTGCTGCAGCGCTTTCAACTATTTATACAGGTGGTACCATTGTACTTGTTCCTGGTACAGGACTATCAATAAATAGTTTTATGTCTGCAATTGAGCGCGAGAAAGGAACGATGTTCCTTGGAGTGCCCTACATATTTGCTCTTGCTGTGGATATGGCTAAAAAAGAGGGGATCCATGAGGATCTTAGTTCGTTACGATTATGTGCCAGCGCCGGGGCTCCTTTATCTACCAGTACTGCACGACAATTCAAAGAGTTGTTTGGGCTTGATATTATGGACTGTTACGGTCTGACCGAGGCGGTTTGCCATGTGACCTGTCCGCCAATCACTGAAGCAATCAAGATAGGATCGATTGGTAAGCCGTTATCCGGCTGGAACATAAAAATAGTTGATACTACCGGTACCGAAGCATCGACAGACGAATCCGGCGAGATCCTGGTGAAAGGACCAATAATGAAGGGATACTATAACAATCCCGAAGATACCGATAAGTTTATTAAGGATGGATGGCTGTATACCGGCGATATCGGAATGAAAGATAAAAACGGTTATTTGTATATTACGGGAAGAAGTAAAGATACGATTATTGTCAAAGGACAGAATATATATCCGACAGATGTCGAAAGCGTAATAGCAGAAATGCCGGAAGTGGCTGATGTTGCCGTTATGGGAATTCCTGACAGGATGCGCGGAGAGATTATAGGAGTGGTGATCAATCTGCATAAAAATACCAAGATAACGGAGCAGGATATCAGGCAGTTTTGCCTTGAACGTATCGCCAGTTATAAGATTCCCAAACAGATTATATTCTCCGGACCCATGCCAAGGAATGAGTCAGGAGAAATCGATAAAGATATATTGCGGGAACAGTTATCAATACCTCCGGTTTTCCCTGTATTGTAGATTGAATGTACGGCAATTGATAAGGTAACCATCTGGTTACTTTTTTTTAACATCGATGTATTGTAATGAACAATGGCATTTGATAGTATTGTTATACTCATAAATGCTCGAAGTTTTTAAAAGAGAGGTAGCTGCCGTGGTACAACGATTAGAGTTAATGAAGGGCAGTTCCGAGTCCTTGTTGTTATGCCTGATAGGTCGCCAACCGATGTATGGCTACCAGATTATCAAGGAACTGGAAAAACGGAGTCAGGGATACTTCAAATTCAAGGAAGGTACTCTTTATCCGGCGCTTCACAGGCTGGAAAAGTCCGGCTTGATTGAGGGGAAGTGGGAAATGCTTCCTAGCGGAAGACAGAGGAGATACTACCATATAACAGAAAAAGGGAATAAACTTCTGGAAGAGAAGATAACCCAGTGGCAGGATTTCCTGTATGCTATGAACCTTATTATTCGACCTGCTACTCCCTGATATGAGGTGGAAGAGTGGTAACGTCGTTAAGTCGTTATTTGGATGATATCAGGAACAATCTGCGGTTGGATGCGGCGGATGAGAATGAGGTTATCAATGAACTTCAGTCACACATCGAAGATGAATTCCAGGAAATGAGAGATGCCGGTCTATCAGAAGAAGAGGCAGCTGCATCTTGTATAAAATTCTTCGGCTCGGCGGCTCTTATCGCTCGTCAGATTTATGAAACACACAGCCAGGGTACCTGGAAACAGGCTCTCCTGGCTTCGTTACCTCACATGCTTTTCGCGCTTCTGTTTATTCTGAACTGGTGGCAGGGAGTAGGCTGGTTAGTTATCACCCTCGGAGTGGTACTGGCTATGGCTCTTTATGGTTGGCTCCATGGCAGGCCGGTCTGGCTTTTCCCGTGGCGAGGATATTATTTTATACCGGTGCTGCTGGCAGGTATACTGCTTCTCTACCTTCCCGCGGGCTGGTCATGGGTAGCAATAATCATATATCTTCCCCTTGTGGCGGTACTTGTATGGTCGGTTACCGTAAAGACGGTAAAAAGAGACTGGCTTTACAGCGCATTGATGACTCTACCCGTTCCGATTGTTATCGGCTGGTTTCTGGCCGCCGGTAAAGAAGGGGAATTTCTTAAAGTTAACCTGGAATATCTAGGTTATTTTGCTCCTGGTATAGGGTTGAGTTTTCTCGCTCTGGCGGCGACCACGATTGCTTTTATCAGACTGAGGCAGCGATGGTTGAGAGGTATCCTTCTACTTCTTTCAGGATTCCTGAGTCTTATAATGGTTACGTATTACTCTGAAGGAAGAATCGGCCTTCCATTGTTTTTAGGCCTGACGCTGACAATGCTGATCGTATTATTAAGTCCGGCTGTTGTTGACCGAAGGATAAGGCGAAACAAGCAAACTTCAGGATAACAGTATTACTATCCATAACGCAGCAGATCATACCGATAGCCCCTGATTCTTTTTACTGATAAGTTGGTATTCCAATGATCCGATGGTTGTGAGAATTAATACGGGCGTCTCAAAATTGTTCTCAGGAAATAAAAGTTTCATAACACATCTAGCGTTAAGTAATGAAAAGCTCTATAATAAATGTATAGAGTTTTGATATACACTTCTCGATTTGTGATACTCGTGATACGGAAAGACGCGATCTTGAGATTATTTTATCCTTCAGATCTGATAGAAAAGTAATCCGCGTTTGCCCGGGGCTGAGTGCAAGTTCCTCGATCTCTTCCAGTAAACACAATCCCTGATACCGGGTAATCGTGATTTTAGTCAAACTCTATATTATTAATGAATTCGCGAATGTTGTTTGAACGAATGGAACACGGAATAAGGAGACGAGGGTGGAGATAAAGATAGCTTCTGGTAATATCAGGGAAGTAGAAGCCGACGCTATTATATTATACCTTTTTGAAGGAACGGATCACCTTGAAGGTGACCTGGCTGAGATAGATTCTGCCCTCGAGGGAGTAATCTCTCGATTACTGGACAGCGGAGAGATAAAGGGGAAACTCGGCCAGGTAACGATTATTCATACGCTAGGAAAGTTGCCTGGTTCAAGAGTGGTAATTTGCGGATTAGGCAAAGAGGATGAATTGAGTCTTGATAGCATCCGCAAGGCGGCTGCGGAAGCCTGCCGTTCACTTGAACAAAACAATGTTGAAACTATTGCAACCGTTATATTCGGTAATAACAAGATTCCTGCCGATAAATCAGGCCAGGCAATGACCGAAGGTGCGTTATTGGGTACGTACAGCTTCAGACGCCATATCACCAAAGAAGCGGAACATGGTAATATCAGGCAACTTACGATCCTGGCAAATAATGATAATATGATATCCGAAATAGAATCAGGCTATGTTAAAGGTCAAATCATAGCCGAAGCAACCATGAATGCCCGTAACATGGTAAATGAACCTGCTAATTATATGACTCCCTCCGATATGGCGGTAAAGGCAAGGCAGACAGGCGATGAAACAGACCTGGAAGTAGAAATTCTTGAAAAAGAAGATATGCAGGAACTGGGAATGGGAGCTTTACTGGGCGTAGCCAGGGGAAGTGAACAGCCCCCGAAGTTTATTATTATGAAATACACTGGTCGGAAAACGACCGATATAGAAATCGCCCTGATCGGAAAAGCAATTACCTTCGACTCTGGTGGTATATCTATCAAACCTTCTGCGGGAATGGAGGAAATGAAGGACGATATGTCCGGCGGAGCCGCAGTTATAGCAGCAATGGGCGCCATTGCCAGGCTGAAACCGGAGATTAATGTGCTGGGTCTTGTTCCGGCCACTGAAAACCTTCCTAATGGAAACGCCCTGAAGCCGGGTGATGTTATCACACAGATGGAGGGAAAAACCATTGAGATAATCTCCACTGATGCCGAAGGAAGATTGGCTCTGTCCGACGCTATAGGATATGCCAGGAAACAGGGAGTTAGGCAAATCGTCGATGTAGCAACTCTGACTGGAGCAATGCAGGTAGCCCTGGGTGATGTATGTACCGGTGCATTTGCCAATAACCAGGAACTGGCTGATAAAGTTATCGCTGCCGGTGAAGAAGCCGGTGAGCGTATCTGGCAGATGCCGATGTACGATGAATATAAGGAACAAAACAAGAGTGATGTTGCCGATATTAAAAACGTAGGCGGCAGATTAGCTGGATCGATAACGGCAGCTCTCTTTCTGGGAGAATTTGTAGGTGATGTGCCGTGGGTCCACCTGGATATCGCCGGTACCGCGTATACGGATAAGACGAAGGGTTATAAAGTCAAAGGTGCTACCGGAGTGCCGGTCAGGACACTGGTAAACCTTGTATTATCGCTGGTTGATTAAAAATCGTGGAGGTAACGTTGTTATGAAGATCAAGTGGCTGGGTCACGCATCTTTTTTGATAACCTCTGATAGCGGAGTAAAGATAATAACAGATCCCTATGAACCAATTCTCGGAATGAATTACAGACCTATAGACGAGTCCGCAGATATCGTGACGGTGAGTCACGGACATGGCGATCATAACAATGTCGCCGCTGTCCGGGGTAATCCGCAAGTAATAAATGAATCCACACCGATTGAAGTAAAAGGCATTAAGCTAAGCGGGATCGATACCTATCATGACGCTTCAGGCGGAAATGAGCGTGGCTCTAACGTGATCTACTGCATCGAAGTAGATGGTATAAAAGTCTGTCATCTTGGTGATCTCGGCCACATGCTCAGTGACGAGCAGGCGGCTGCAATCGGTAAGGTCGACGTCCTGATGGCTCCGGTAGGGGGTAATTTTACCATTGATGCCACAATTGCCGATGCCGTCATTGAAAAGCTGAAACCTGCAGTAGTGATACCTATGCATTTCTGCAATGACAGGTGCCCCGATTTCCCGGTTGCAGGTGTCGACAGCTTCACGGATGGGAAAACAAACGTTACCGTTATGGATACGAGTGAAATTGAGTATAAAGCAGGCGAACTTCCTGAGAGTACCCGTATCGTAGTTCTGAAACCGGCGATGTAAGAGTTAATGTCTTTTTGTCCTGTCAACGGAGGAAAAATAAGATTTGAAATTTGATGCTGCTGACTTTGTATTTAAGGCGCCGACAACGATAGCCCGGGCCAGGCGTGTGCTGATAAAACCGAGTGCTGGCTTCATGGAACCTTATCCTGTTACCACAAGCCGTGAACTGCTTTCGACGATAATCAGGGGGATCAGGCAGGTAAGTGATGCCGATATCCTGATCCTTGAGGGAACTACCGGTGGCGAGTCTATATATCCCATTTACCAGTCACTTGGTTACGACTTTCCACGGGTGTTGATGCTGGATGTCAAAGACTGTATATGGGTTGAAGTGGATAACCCGTTAACCAAGCCACTGATGGTGCCTACTTTCTGGGTTCCCAACGTAATCCTGTCCAGTGATTTCCTGATTTCCGTCGCTCCCCTTAAGGTTTACAGGGATGTAGGCAGCCTGAGTATAATGAATATGCTTACACTTCTGCCCAGTTCGAAATACAGTACCGGTGAATTGACCGGGTGGGAAACTCTCTACAGTCTTGGTATCGACAGGGTGATTACCGACCTTTATTTCACGCTTCCATTCGACCTGGGAATAATTGAAGGCCGACAGATATTTACCGGCCCTGATGATTCTGCTTATGGAGAGGTTGAAGATTACGGAAAAACCTTCGTCGGAGAACCTTACGAGGTAGATTGTGAAGTAACTGAGGAACTCGGGCTAAAAATGGATTATCTCGATCTTATTGCAAATGCGAAAATCGAATTGGATTTATAAGGTTCAAAATACACCTTTTCGATATGATAAAATGTTGAACTTTTCCCACTAATAGATGACGTAAAATCCGATATATCTACCGGTATATTCCAGCCATTCAATATCAACTTTTTCTACTTTTGCTCCTGGCGGACCTGTTTTCAGAAACTTAATAAGCTTTTCTAACTGTGTCTTTTCACCTTCAGCGTGAACTTCAACTTCTTTCCAGCCGGGCAGGTTGCGAACCGTCCCGGAGAGTTCCAGTTCTCTGGCAACCTTCCGTGTAGAAGCGCGGAAGAAAACTCCCTGAACACGTCCGTGTACCGTAGCCTTGATTGCGCTTAACTCATCCATAACTAAAGAATTTCACTGGAAAATAACAACCGGCCGATATTCCGGTGATTACTGGTGTACCAGCCGGTTAACTACTTCTAAAACTGCGGACTTATACACGTAATGTATTTATCCGTACGAAAAGCGTGAAAGAAAACGCTAGTCTTCCTCTTCTTCCTCTCTCTTTTTCCTTTCCTTCCTGATTACTTCAACAGGCATAGTGGTAGGAATAACGGTAGTGGTAAGGTTCTTTTTCTTTGCGTCCTTTTTCTCTTTCTTAGGTTCCCGGCCTTTGTAATCCCGTTTTCCCATAATTTCACCTCTGAGTGGCTATTGAAAATATTCTCCTCTCACTTGCAGTTTATCAGAGAAGAATAGGCGTGTAAAGTCTTATGATATCTTTTCCAATGCTTGTCTGGCTGCTTCTGTCTCCGCTTCCTTTTTACTCTTACCGGAACCACTGCCCAGTACCTGGTTTCCGAGTCTAACCTCGACGCTGAACGTTTTTATATGGTCGGGACCCGATGCTCCCGTTACCTGATAGGATGGAATCCTCTGTTCGCGTGACTGTATCAACTCCTGGAGCCTGGACTTGTAATCAATTGCAGCCGGTTTTTTTATTGCTTTCTGCCATTCCTCTGCCAGCAGCTTGATAACCATTTTCCTGGTTTTTACCATTCCCTGATCCAGGTAAACTGCGCCAATAACTGCTTCGAGAGCACAGGCGAGATTGGCCGATTTGTTTCTACCACCGCTGGTGTCTTCTCCTTTTCCAAGAAAGAGGTATTCTCCAAGGTTAATACTCCTCGATATCCTGGCGAGAGTTTCCCTGCGTACCAGTACCGAGCGAAGCCTGGTCATTCTGCCTTCATCATAATCGGGGAAATCTCGGTATAATTTCTCCGCTACGATAAATCCGAGAACTGCGTCTCCAAGGTATTCGAGTCTTTCGTTGGAATCAGATTCAACACCCTGGTTTTCATTTAAATAGGAACGGTGTACCAGGGATTTCTCCAGAAGTGAAATATCCCTGAATTTTATCCCAAGAGTCTTTTGTAAAATATTTAAATCTACCAATTTGAGATTCCTCTTTGAAGCTGGCTTTGTTTCAGCATAGTCTCATAATTTAGTCATGTCAATTATGGTGATTACTCCCTGGTTGACACTACTATTTTCTGCCGATTAGAATCTATTACGGGTGATATCAGGTGTTTAGCGTGATTTCTAAACTGATTTCAATTATGGTTCTGTTAGCAGTATGTTTATCCGGTTGTGCGCCGGATGCTAATACGATTACACCTGACCAGGTTGATATGTCGATGATAGACCAGATTGTTAAAGTAAAAGGGAAAATCACCTACGCTGTCGAGAATCCAATGGGTGTTGGCGGTATGTATCTGAAACTCGGAAACAGTAAAGGCGAAGTGGATGTGCGTATTCAGCCAGAACTCTGGGACAGTTATCAGGCTGGTGAAAAAGCTATATACGGAGAAGGTAAGACGGTAACAGTCGAAGGAATACTCTTTAAGGTTGGAACTGACCTGGTAGTTGTCCATGGAAAATATAATTCTGCAAACGTAAGTGTAACATCGAATTCATCGATACGATAAACATACTGCTGGAAAAACTTTAGGAGAGCATTTGCTCTCCTTTAGTCCTCCACAGTCCGGTCAAGACTTTCTTAAGTACCGAACTTCTCAATTCATCGGAATTAATATCTATTCGGGTACAGGTAATGTTCGATATACTTGTCCGACCGTTTCTGGATATCTTCTCCCAGAATCAGATCCAGTGCGTTCTCCAGGGATGACGCTACCTTTTCCAATACATCCACTATTTCACCTCCTTTTAGTCATTCATTGATATGGGATTGTTGGCATACCTGAGACAATTATAATCCACTTACGTGCCTGCGGGATGTGACTTAAGTAACACAGGAGACGGCAACTGATTCCGTACTAAAGATAAACCAGATAGGATCCTAGAAGGGTTTATAAACCACGTCCCCCATGGTTAATCTCACCCGGGATAATGACCCATAAAAAAGTTCCCCTCGAAAAGGAGAAACTATGAGGAATACCTAACTTTTTCCCATATAGTAGTATTATAATAGCACATATGAATGGAAATTACAAGTGTTTATGGCTAAAACGGAAAGATCCGGAATTGAACTCTAAATTTTAACGTTTTTTTCCAGCCAATCCGCGATATCGACTCCTATGAAAGGAATTCCTTTGGCGAATGTCAAACCTTCGCTGAACCGTAACTCCTTCTTGTCGATAGTCAGCGAGCATGCCTGGGTGCATGTCCAGTTTCCTTCATCGTCTCTTGTGAAGGCTTTTTCCAGGTTCAGTTTCCGTTCTATGGCTTCCTTTAATACCAGGCTGTTTAGGAAATTGTTTTCGATCGCGAATTTTTCTTCAGCGTGGATTGCCGCGTCTTTTGTTCCGTAAGGTCCGCGAACTACTCCACTGTCCCAGAGTTCCTCCACCTGCCAGGTGATCTTGCCGTCGATCTGTGATACACGGTAATTCCTCTGCTCTGCCATCTCATCCTCCTAATAGCGAGTATTTTCACTGTCAGGACAATGGGGGAATTGGAGTATATGACATTAAGGTAAACTTGTCAAGTTCAGGTATAAACATTCAGGTATAAAACGGCTTAGTTTGAGATGCTGAGCTTGCTTCACAAATCGCTTAATACTTATACCGGTATAATTTTCGATCGTTTTCGCTACGGCAAGTGGAGCAAAAACTACCGTGAGATGAGCTACAATGGAGTCACTTTTCGAA